>JAGOBP010000481.1 GCA_017999195.1 Thermoflexales bacterium | reverse complement strand
GCGCAAGTCTGTCGCTGGTGGCCTTTGCCAGCGAAAACAACGCGCTGCAACTGTGGGCCACCCTGCCCGCCCACAACAGCGTGACCAGTCAACGCGTGCTGGATGCGGTGACTCCGTCCGGCCTGACCGAATTTCCGTTAGTGCAGGCCTATCACTGGCCGTCGCTGGGCAACGGCGTTTGCCCCAATGGTTTTGCCACCACGCCGCAAGTCGTTGCGCCGCAGTCCAGCGCGCCGCAACCGACCATGGCGAACCCGTTGGCCAATGTGCGCCTTGAACTCAGCGCCGAGCCGGTGGGCATTGCGTACAGCGTCTTAAGCGATAACCTGTTCAACGTCATGATTCGCCTGAGCCAATTCTCCGCGCTGGCCGACTGGACCACGCTGCATCAACAACTGTGCCAACTTAATCCCACCGATCCGGCGTGTGAGCGGACCACATCAACCAATCAACCGGCCACGACGCAAGCCACTAAATCTGATCTGGCGCGTGCGAAGCAACTGCCGCCGCCGCCCGGTTTAGGTTTGCCTGCCGCCGCATCGAAAGTGACGGCGAATGCGCTGGACTTCGACGCCGCCGATCACCTCTCGACGGTGAAAGATGTCTATCATCCCGCGCTGGGCGATCAACACCTAATCACCTACACCCTGCGCTACGTCAATCGCGGCAGCGGCGCGTCCACCGGCCTCAAAGCCGACATCGTCACCTGGGGACAGATGCGCTTGCCGGACGGCCTGCCGCTCAGCGATGAATACGGGCAATACGATTGGCTGCTCATTGATCTGGGCAACCTCGCGCCCGGCGAAGAAAAACTCATCACCTTTGCGGGCCGCACCGACTTCAACTACGACCCCGGCAACAACGTCGGCTGGGCCACCATTGACGTGGTGATCTACGATGATTCCGGTACCGTGTACAGCGATCAACTCGACTGGCTCTATCTCGATCACCAACTCGATCGGGCCGCGCCCACCGTCGGGGTGCAGGCGGTGCCCGCGCTGCTGGGTCCCGGCCAGAGCATCATCAACGGCTTCGCCTTCGATCAATCGAACGTGCCGACGCTTCAATTGGACGTGAATGGCGCGAACCACAGCTGTGTCGATGAGACACCCGCTGACGGTCAGTGGGCGTGCCCGATCGATCTCGGCAGCCCGATCGAGGGCAGCACAATCAGCGTGCGCGCCCGCGCCACCGACGAATACGGTCACACCGGCGAATGGAGTCAGCCCGTCCTCTTCACCGTCGACGCGCAATCGCCGGTGCTAACGCTCAATCCGTTAAGCGGCCCCATCCTTGGCGTGAATGATCTCACGTTGAGCGGGCAACTCGCGGACAACCGCCTGATCGATCGGGTGGAAGTCTGTATCGACGACTCATGCGCCGAGCACGTGACGGCTGATCTCACGCTCGATCAAACGTCGTTGCCGAAAACGACCTTCGTCTATGACGATGTGCCCGCCACACCGCAAGCGCTGGACTTCAAGAGCCGCTGTTACGGCGGCGGCGAAATACAACGCACCTTCACCGTGGCCGATGCCTTCACCGTGGCCGATATTGATGTGGGTCTCAACATCACGCATCCGTATCGCTACGATGTGACCGCGTGGCTCGTCGCGCCGTCCGGCCACTGGAGCAACTTGATCTTCCAAGGCACGTCGGCCGACAACTACGACGTGCGTCTGAACGATGCCGCGCTCGTGCTCAATGCCACCGACAAGAGCGAGCACGATCTCGCCGCGCCGTACTTCAAGCATGAGCGGCGGCCCGATCGGCCGTTGAGCGTCTTCAACGGTGAGGCCGCGCAAGGCGATTGGAACTTGATCTTGTGCGACTACATTCCCGATGAAGACGACGGTTTCTACAATCGCGCGCAACTGATCTTCACGGCGGCGACGTTGCCCATCCAAACCAACGGCGCGTGGCAGTACACGCTGCCGGACACGGGCGATCAAGACGGCGTGGCGCGGACGCTGGCCCTGTTCGGCGTGGACAGCGTGGGCAATCGTGTCACAGATATGCTGCCCGTGGCCTTCTCCGTCGATACGGTCGCACCCGTTATCAACGTCACCGACGCAGTCGCGCAAGTGAATTTGCCGGCGGTCGTTATCGCGGCGGAAGACGTGATCACGCAAGTGAGCGTGCTCGCCGGCACCGTGAGCGATGGCTCCGGCCTGAGCGAGTTGTATGCGCTCGTGCGCGATCCGTACGGCGATACCTTCACCCAAACGCTGCCCATCGCCGACGGAGCGTGGCGCGTCGTGCTGCCGATCGCGGGACTGGGCAATTACACGGTGTGGGTGAATGCCCTTGATCAGGCGGGCAATGCGGCAACCACCCAATGGCAAGTGACTGTGACGCTGGTGACGGTGTATAAGGCGTGGTTGCCCGTCATGTTCAATGGCGCGACAACGAACGCTGTGGTCGCGCCAACCGTCGAGCAGCCGACACCGATCGGGCCGGAGACACCCGCCCCGACCGAGATGCCGCTGCCAACTTCGACATCGATTCCAACGCTAGAGGCAATGCCTGAGCCGACGATCGCCCCTAGGTTGAAAGCGACA
Organism: Thermoflexales bacterium; assembly: GCA_017999195.1. Taxonomy (GTDB): domain Bacteria; phylum Chloroflexota; class Anaerolineae; order Fen-1058; family Fen-1058; genus JAGOBP01. Next base: position 1,368 of record JAGOBP010000481.1, on the reverse strand, counting down.
CCGCCACCAACGATCGAGCCGCCACCGATTGAGTTGACGCCTGTGCCTGAAGGCACGGCCTTACCCCAGGCCGCGCGATCCAACCTCAGCCGACACTAGCCGCTTGAGTATCCAGAGAAGATGGAGGCATAGATCATGAGTCGCACACTGCTTCGTCACTTAGTGCTCAATTGGCGGCTTGTTACGCTGATGCTGGTCTGCTTGATCGGGTTGGCGATGGCACAGCCGGGCTTCACCGTCGCGGCGGGCACAGACTTAGCCTTGAACAAGACGGCCACGGCCAGTTCGGAGTATCAACCGGCTGCGCTGGCGGTGGATGGCAATGTCAGTACGCAATGGTGGTCGGCGGGTGGCACCAGTTCGCTGGGGCCGCAGTGGCTGGAAGTTGATCTGGGGGCGACGTATACCGTGGCCGAAGTCCAAGTGTTGTGGGATGCGCTGGACTTTGGCGTGGACTACGGGGTTGAGACCAAGGTCGACGTCGGCGACGCCTACACCACGCAAATCACCGTAACAGCGGCCAGCAGCGGCGGCCAGAAGACGCACACTTTTGCCGCGGTCAGCGCGCGCTATGTGCGCCTATACGTGACGCTCTCGTATTCGGCTGGCATCAACTGGCTGCAAGTCTATGACTTCAACGTGTACAGCTCGGGCACGCCGTCCAACACTGCGCCGACCGCTGTCGATGATACCGCCTCAACTAATGAGGATACGCCCGTCAGCATCAGCGTCCTCGCTAATGACAGCGATCCCGATAGTGATCCGCTGTCCATCGCGGCACTGGGTTCACCCGCGCACGGCAACGTGATCATCAGCGGCACCACGCAACTCGTCTACACGCCGACGCTGAACTTCAACGGCACGGAGGTCTTCACCTACTCCGCAAATGATGGCGCACTCAGCGCCGTCGCCACGATCACGGTCACAGTCAATCCGATCAACGACGCGCCGACTGCGGTTGGTGACTCGGTGGCGACCAATGAAGATACGCCGGTGGTGATCTCGCCGCTGAGCAATGACACCGACGTTGAAGGCAATGTCTTGGCGTTGGGCACGCTCGGCTTGCCCTCGCACGGCACGGCCAGCATCAGCGGCACGCAGATCATCTACACGCCCACGCTCAACTTCAACGGCACGGACAACTTCAACTACGTGATGAACGATGGCTTGCTCAATGCGTTAGCCGCCATCACGGTGACGATCACGCCCGTCAATGATGGGCCGACCGCCGTCGGGGATTCCGTCTCGACCGCTGAAGACACGCCGGTGGTGATCTCACCGCTGAGCAATGACACCGATGTTGAAGGCGATACGTTGTCACTCGGTACGCTCGGCTTGCCCTCGCACGGCACAGCCAGCATCAGCGGC
>JAGOBP010000480.1 GCA_017999195.1 Thermoflexales bacterium | reverse complement strand
ATCGGTGATCGTGGCCCTGGGGGACGGCTCGACGTTGCGCGCCGATTGCGATGGCAGCGTGGCGGCGGGCACGGAAGTCAGTGTGGCGGTGCGGCCCGAGAAGATGCACATCACCGCCTCGGCCAAACTGGACAATGCCTTCAAAGGCCGCGTGGTCAGCGTGGTGTACATCGGCACGGATACGCACTACGGGGTGAACATCGCCAACGATCAATTGGTGCGCGTGCGCGAGCAGAATAACATGCCCGGCTCACGGCCGCTGGCGCAGCAGGGTGACGAGTTGACGGTGAGCTTCGATGCCGCCGCCGCCCGGATCCTGACGGAGTAGCCGATGTTACAAAAACTCCGGGAAAACAAGTCGCTGCAAGGGACGCTGCTCGTTTCGCCGGCGCTGCTGTGGATGATCGCGCTGCTGATCATTCCGCTGATCTTGATCGTGATCACGTCGTTTGGGCGGCGCGACGCCGACGGCAACGTGATCTACACGTTCACGCTGGAGAATTACACGCGGTTGATGGGCTATACCACCGACTGCGGCACTCAGCCCGCGCCGTGCTTCAACTCGCTATACGTGGACATCCTGACCCGCTCGGTGGGCTTGGCTTTTGCCACCACCATCCTGGTGATTGTGCTGGGCTATCCGCTGGCCTACTTTGTGGCGCGCGCGCCCGTCAAGCGCCGTAGCACGCTGCTGTTCTTGATTCTGATTCCGCTGTGGACCAACTTCGTTATTCGCGTGTATGCATGGATTCGTATCCTGCGTGCCTTCGATATGTTGTACACGCCGGAGGCGGTGCTGGTGGGCATGGTCTATGAATTTTTGCCCTTCATGATCTTGCCGATGTATACGTCATTGGAGAAGATCGATCCGTCGTTGTATGAGGCGGCGGCCGATCTGGGGGCGGGCGCACTGCGGACGTTCTTCCGCGTGACGCTGCCGCTGTCGCTGCCGGGCGTGGTGGCCGGGACGATTCTGGTGTTCGTGCCCGTCATGGGGACGTTTGTGGTGTCCGACATTCTGGGCGGCAAGCAGTTTGTGCTGGTGGGCAACTTGATCCAGCGGCAGTTCCTGGATGCGCGCGACCCGACCTTTGGTTCGGCCTCGTCCATCATTCTGATGATCATGACGCTGATTGTGATGATCATCTACACGCGGAAGTTCGGCTTCGGCGAGGAGATTGCCATCACATGAGCAGCCGTCGATCGCCCCTACTGACGTTGTTCACGTTCATGGTGTACGTTTTTCTGTACGCCCCGATCGTGGTGCTGATCATCTTCGCGTTCAATTCGTCCCGGCAAAACGTGGTGTTTGAAGGCGTCGTCAATCGCGGCCCGTGCGGCCCGTTCTACTGGTTCTGCCAGCTGGCAAACAACCAGGACGCGATCGAGGCGGCGGGCAATACGCTGGAGATCGCCATCACCTCGACGATCTTCTCGACCATGATCGGCACGATGGCGGCCCTGGCGTTGCAGCGCTATTGTTTTCGTTTGAAGTTCCTATCGGAAATTTCACTGTACATCCCCATCGTTATCCCCGAAATCGTGATGGGCATCAGCCTGCTGGTGTTGTTCAACGCGGCTTTTACCGGGCTGAACGGTGCGCTGGGGCTGACGGGCGATGGCCGCCTGGGGCTGGGCGTGGGCACGGTGATCGTATCGCACATCGCGTTTAGCGTGCCGTTTGTGGTGTTGACGGTGCGCGCGCGCTTGCACAGTTTCGATAAGGCGGTGGAAGAAGCGGCGATGGACCTGGGCGCGAACGAGTGGGTGACGTTCTGGCGCGTGACGCTGCCGCTGATCATGCCGGGTGTGATCTCCGGCGCGATGCTGGCGTTCACGTTGTCGCTGGACGACTTCATCATCACCTTCTTCACCAACGGCCCCGGCTCCACGACGCTGCCGATCTATGTGTACGGTCTGCTGCGCCGCACGATTACGCCGGAAGTCAATGCCTTGTCGACCGTGTGGATTGTCGTGGTGCTGTCGGCTGTGTTGTTGTCGCGCCGCTTGCAGCGGCGGAATGCTTAACTCAGTCAAGGCGGATGATCCAATCCGCTTAACGAGTGCGTATCGAAATGCCCGCTGCAACGTTATAGAAGTAACCGGCCGTTGCTGTCGCGCGGTAGTCGCTGAAGGCCAATCGGATGTTTGCTCACCGCGCGATTTATTCTCTTGAGGAGGAGAACATGTCACATCGAAAGTCGTTTGAGAAAATCGTCATTGCTTTAGCCGCATTCAGCCTGATCGTGTCGGCGTGCGCCCCCGCCGCTGCGCCGTCCGCGACGCAGGCTCCGGCTGCGCCCGCGGCCAAACCGACGGACGCGCCGAAGGCCGCTGAACCGACCGCCGCGCCCAAGCCGGCCGAGCCAGCTGCGCCGACGGGCGCGTTTGTGTCCAAGCCCAGCGGCAAGAAGTTGGACAATGGCTTTGAATGCCCCGAGCCGCAACCGAAGATGGATGTGACCTCGAAGGACATCAACATCTTCGTGTGGACCGAGTATATTCCGCAAGATGCCATTGACTGCTTCCAGGCCGTGTACGGTATCAATGTCAATCGCAAGGAATACTCGTCGAACGAAGAAATGTACGCCAGCCTATCGGCGGGCAGCAGCAACTACGATCTGGTGCAGCCCACCGACTACATCGTGAGTTTGATGGTGCGCCAGGGCTTGCTGCAAAAACTCGATCACGCCAAGTTGCCCGTGCTGGCGACGCTTGATCCCAACTATCTGGATTTGTCGTTCGATAAGGGCAATGAGTACACGCTGCCCTATCAGGCGGGCACGGACGCGATCGTGTATAACGCCGACACCGTGAAGGATGCGCCCAAGTCGTATGCCGATCTGTGGAAGCCGGAGTTCATCAGCGCGGGCCGCATGGTGACGCTGGATGATTCCCGCGTGGGTATTGGTGCGACGCTGTTGACGCTGGGCTACGATGTCAACACCACCGACGACAAGCAACTGGAAGAGGCCAAGGCCAAGTTGTCGGAACTGGCCAAGGGCATCACGCTGTATGACAGCGACAGCCCCAAGACGGCGCTGATTGCGGGCGATGTCGATCTGGGCATCACGTGGACGGGCGAAGCCTTCTTGGCCGCGCAAGAGAATCCCGCCATCACGTACGTGTATCCCACCGAAGGCGTGATTGTCTGGCAGGATAACTATGCCATGCCCAAAGACGCGCCACATGCCGACGCCGCGTATGCGTGGCTGAACTACACCATGCAGCCCGATCTGTTCTGGCTGATGCTGCGTGACTTCCCGTATACCAATCCCAGCAAGGGTGCGCTGGAGTATGCCAAGTCCAACACGATGAAGGTGCTGGATGTGGACGGCAATGAGACCACCCCGGCCGATCTGTATACGAAGTACATCGAGTCGCCGATTACGAATACGCCGCCCGAAGCGCTGAAGGCGGGCCACCGCATCGAGGACGTGGGCGACGCACTGCCCAAGTACGATCAGATCTGGACGGAGATCAAGCAGTAGCCCATTAGCGAGTCGGCGAATCAGTGCATCGCGCCAGACTTCCGAAGCCAGTTCCCTGGTTTCGGAAGTCTGATTCTTTGAAAGAGGAGTACAAAAGGAAACGAATGAATGAAACCACCCCATCGGATCATCGCCGCCGACTTGCTCGCCGACTTGTTCGCCGAAACCGTGTGTTGACTAGCCTGCTGTTGATCAGTTTGTGGCTGACCGCGTGTGTCACCGCCACCCCGACCGTTCTTCCGCCGACCGCCGTCCCGCCAGCGGCGACGGCCACCGGCTCCGCGCCGATGAAGCCCACGCTCCCGCCGTCGCCGCTCGCCACCCCGACGTTTGTGCCATCACCGTTGGCTGTGCCTGCGAACACCTTTGTGTCTCAGCCATCCGGCCACACCACCGAGTCGGGTTTCGTGTGCCCCGAACCTCAGCCGCTGTCCCCTATACACCT
>JAGOBP010000479.1 GCA_017999195.1 Thermoflexales bacterium | reverse complement strand
GAATTCCCCTAAACTAAAGGGTTTGACGATGTAGTCATCCGCGCCCGTTTCCAGCCCCATAATGCGATCGACTTCGCCGCTGCGGGCCGTCAGGAGAATGATCGGGGTGCGCTGCTCTTTGCGCAGAATGCGGCAGATCGATAGGCCATCCAGCGTAGGCAGCATCACGTCCAGCACGATCAGATCGAACTTTTGATCGCGCGCCATTTCCAGCGCCTCGCCCCCATCGCCGGAGGTCGCCACGTCATACCCTTCGCGCTTGAGGTTATACATCAGCGTCTCGCGCAGGGTGGTTTCATCTTCGACAACGAGTAGTCTTTGTTTATCGCTCATTGCTCATCACTTGTCCCGTGGTGCGTGTTCCGTGTTGAACTTATCACGCACCACGCACCACGTCTTTCGGTCAGTATAGCCCATCTCCCTATCGCTCTGCAAGCCAAATTGTGTTAAACATCTTTAACACCGGCTTGAGGTTTACTTGATTCGCGTCAGTTATACTCCAATCAATCAAAAGAAAAGGAGAGCAAACATGGCCCAAGAATTAGAACAGAAACTGCGGACGCTCCGGGCCGAACTCACCCAGGTGGTGCGGGACGGACTGGACGAAGACGGAACATTGTTGCGGCGGATGCTGGCGGAACTGGAGCGGCTGGAGAATCAACGCTGGTCGCTGCGGAGCGCCGCTCAACCCATCGGGTAGCGAGGCAAATCTCATGCTGAATTGGCAGTCTGAATCGCACGTTGAAGATCGGTGGTCGATTTTGAATAGCAGCCGTGTCACCCATAACGATCCGGCGCTGGCACGCTATCACACGCTGTTGACGGCGCTGGATGCGGGTTGGCGCGTTGAGCCGCCTGTGTATGTGCGCGCGGACTGGAGCCTGAAGTCCCGGACCAAGGTGTTTCACTTTGTGCTGCGGCGCGACAGCCTGCGCATGACCACCCTGCTCAGCGTGCCGGACTGCGAAGCCGTGCGCGGCCTGATCGGCGAGAATGGCTGGGCGGTCAGCACGAACGAATCATAAATTGAGGTTTCTCCTTCTGGGGTAGCCCCGGTAGTCGATGGCGACGACTACCGGGGCGTTTTTTGTTTTGGCAAGAAATGTCAAGTTTGACAGGGAATTTCTTGCTAGAATGAGCGCACTACTCTGGAGGGAGCGTCTATGCCGACAACCGAAGACCTCTTAACTACCCTGAACCAATTACGAACCGTCGATACCGCCTTAGGCGCTTTTGGCGCGCAGGCGCACGGCTATGTCTTGCAACCGGCCTTGTCCGAAGCCGAAGTGGCTGAATTTGAACAGGCCATTTCAGTGACACTGCCCGCGCCCTATCGCGATTTTCTGCTGAACGCGGGCAATGGCGGGGTCGGGCCGGGCTACGGCCTGCAAACACTGGCCGCCTGGCATTGCGAGGAATTCTCGCAAGTGACCAGCGTCATCACCACCAAGAGCGGTGAGCGCTTCGAGACGGGCACGGGCGACCGCGCCACATTGGCGCGACCATCCGACCCGTCCAAACCGTATCCCTTCACCGAGACATGGGGCGCACCCGGCCCCGATGAGGACTTGCCCATCCCCGAGGGCAGTCACCCCTTCGATGGCTGCCTGTACCTATCCGACATTGGCTGTGGCTACAGTTACTTGCTCGTCGTGACGGGCGAAGCCGCCGGACAAGTGTGGGTAGACTATACCGCGGGCGACGGTCAGGTCAGCAAGGTGGCGGATAGTTTCGACGCGTGGTACGCCAACTGGCTGGATGAAGCCCTGGTGGACGCGGCCGAGAAGCGCGCCAGCAATACGCTGTGGTTCAGCCCGGAAGACCCCATTTTGGAAGTGGTGCAAGTGCTGGACATCGTGGAACGCTGGGCGACGCAATATCCCGACTGGACCGGCCAGCATTATCTGCATGGCGTGCTGGACATGTACAACCGCAACGTCGACGCGGCGTTGGACAATTTGGGGCGGGCTATCGAAGTGTCGCCCGACGACCTGCGCGCCTATGTGATGCTGGGCCGCCTGCACGCGCTGTTGGGCGAGGAGGCCGAAGCCGTCGCTGTGGCCGATCGGGCCTTGGCGCTGAACGCGATAGATGTGCCCAATCAACATCGTTTGCACTGGCTGCGTGCCCGATCGCTCCTCAATCTCGAGCGCGTCGATGAAGCGATTGCGGCCGCCGATCAAGCCCGCGATCTGCACTTCTATGTGTTTCACAACCAGATCGATTATGCCATCTTCCTCACGGTCGCCGGGCAAACCGATCGGGCGGCGGCGGCCCTGGCGGAATACATTGAGGCGGCGAATGACGATCAACCCGAGGTCTTCCGTCAGCAGGTGTATCAAGCCATGATCGAAGGGTGTGAAGTCTGGAATCTGCCCGAAGCCGTGACCTACTATCAGCAACTCGTAGCCTAAAACCAATACGCTCACCAACCGCGTCCTCGCGGTTGGCCCGTCCGCGGGGACGCGGACTTGGAGCATTATCGACCTACCATCAGCCACTCGTGGCCTAAGGCCCACTCAATTTCATAAAGAAAAGGACAATCACCATGACCACTTACTATCCGCTCACCGTTGGCAACACCTGGACCTACAAAATGAAGGACGGCAAGACCTTCACCAACACCGTCACCGGCGGCGATGGGGCCAACTTCACCATGCAAAACACCTCGCAGCCCGCGCCGCAGAACGTGCGTAAAAACGGTGATACGTACCTGACCGACAGTTACGAGGCGGGCAACTGGCAAGTGCTGATGAAAGACTCACTGAAGAAGGGCGATGCGTGGGACATCAAGTACAAGGCCAACGGCATTGACACCGTGTTGAAGATGACGGTGAAGGATGCGGGGCTGACCAAGGAAGTGGAAGGCAAAACCTATCAGAACGTGGCGCTGCTGGAAGGCGACATGAAGATGATGATGAACGGCAAGCCCATTCCCATGACGTATCTGGTGCAGTATTATTACGCGGAAGGCATCGGCCTGATTTTGACCACCGCGTCGCACGGTGAAGCGATGGGGTTGGTGTCGTACACGTTGAAGTAAAACGCTCCAATCACCATCCGATTGCCCCTCTCCACCCTCCAGCCCGCTCGACATCGAGCGGGCTATTTGTTTGCCGCGTTAAAGATTCTTAACACAGACTTAAGAAGCGCTTGAATCCCCGCTGGTAAAGTTAACCGCGTAGGGACAGCCCCACATGTCTGTCCAAGGCCAACACACAGATTCGCCACTACCCACATCGAATTTCACTTTCTCAAGGAGAAGAAGAACATGCAACGTCGAAATCGTCTTGCCCTGGTCAGCCTGTTGTTGCTGGCCGCCGTCATCGTAAGTGCGTGCGCGCCCTCAGCTGCGCCGACTGCCGCCCCGGCCTCGACCAAAGCCGCTGTGGCTACTGAGCCGACTAAGGCCCCGGACACCAAACCGACGGATGCCCCCGCTCCCGCCAAACCAACCGAGGCTCCCGCGCCCGCCGCCCCGGCCATGCCGACCGGCGTCATGCCAGAAGTTGATCCCGCCGCCGTGACCGGCGACATCGTCTCAGCGGGCAGCAGCACCGTCTTCCCGCTCAGTGAAGCCATGGCCGCCCGCTTCCAGGATGAGGGCTACACCGGCAACGTCACCATCGACAGCATCGGCACCGGCGCGGGCTTCGAGCGCTTCTGCAAGACCGGCGAGACCGACATCGCCAACGCCAGCCGCGCCATCAAGAGCAGCGAAGCCGACAACTGCAAGGCCATTGGCCGCACACCTGTCGAATTCCGCGTAGGCACCGATGCGCTGGCCGTCGTCGTCAATCCTCAAAATGAATTCCTGGCCGACGGCGTGACTCTGGCCGAACTCGCCAAGATCTACTCCAGCGAAGCCAAGACCTGGGCCGATGTCAATCCCAAGTGGCCTGCCGACCCCATCCTGCGCTTCAGCCCCGGCACCGATAGCGGCACCTTCGACTACTTC
>JAGOBP010000478.1 GCA_017999195.1 Thermoflexales bacterium | reverse complement strand
TTTAGGTCGCACGGGCAGCGGCAAAACGACGCTGGCTCGCTTGCTCTTGCGCCTGTACGATGTGCCAGACGGCGAGATTTACCTTGAAAACAAGCCTATTCGCGCAGTCCGCGAAAGTACCCTGCGGCAACGCGTGGGCATGATCACGCAGGATGTGCAGTTGTTTCACGCCAGCGTGCGCGATAACCTGACGTTCTTCGAGCCGGACGTGCCCGATGAGGTGCTGCGCCAGCAGTTGATCGATCTGGGCTTGTGGCCGCGCATCAGCGCCCTGCCCGATGGGCTGGACACCGAACTCGCGTCGGGCGGGCGCGGACTATCGGCGGGCGAGGCCCAGTTGTTGACGTGTGCGCGGCTGTTCTTGCGCGATCCCGGTCTGGTGATCATGGACGAGGCTTCGGCGCGGCTCGATCCGGCGACGGAGCACTTGATCGAAGCGGCGATTGATCGGTTGTTGACGGGCCGCACCGGCATCATCATCGCGCATCGCTTGAAGACCGTGCTGCGTGCCGATCGCATATTGATTCTGGAAGACGGCTGCATCGTCGAAGAGGGCGAACGCGCAGCCCTGCAGCGTGATCCGCAGTCGCGATTCTATCAACTGCTACAAACGGGGTTGGAAGAAGTGTTGGCCTAATGCCTCACCCTCTCCCCGGCTTCGCCACCCCTCCCCCTCTCCCGATAAAATATCGGGAGAGGGGACGGGGGTGGAGGTGAGGAATCCACTATGAAGACTTATCACTACCTCTGGCGCATGGTGCGCTATCGATTCTGGCTGTATCTGGCCGACGCGGTGACGTGGACGCTGATCCATCTGGCTCCGCTGATCCCCGGTCTGATCTCGCGCGCCTACTTCGATACGCTGACGGGCGAAGCAACCGCGACGTTGAGCGTGGAGAGCATTGTCGTGCTCTTGCTGATGTTCGCTTTGGTGCGCATCGTGTTCTTCGTCACGGGCTTCATTTCCGATTCACCGCATCGCTTCCACATGAGCCATCTGCTGCGCCTGAACTTGTTCAAGCGCATCCTGGACTTGCCCGGCGCAAAGGCGCTGCCCGTCTCGCCCGGTGACGCGATCAGTTATTTCCACGACGACGCCCGGCAAGTAGAAGACGGCATCAGCTGGACGCTGGACATGATCGGCATGATCTTGTTCAGCGCGTTCGCGTTGAGCATCTTGCTCAGCATCAACGCGGAGATTGCGCTGTTGGTCTTTGCGCCGCTGGCCTTTGTGGTCGCCATCAGTCAGGCGGCCAGCGGACGCATTCAACGCTATCGACGCGCCAGCCGCACCGCCGAAGCTGCCGTCAGCGACAGCCTGGGCGAGATGTTCGAGGCCGCGCAGGCCATCAAGGTGGCAGGCGCGGAAGATCACGTCATCGCCCACTTCCGGCAACTCAATGAAACGCGTCGTGCCACTGCCTTGAAAGACGTGGTGTTTACCGAAGGACTCAATTCCATTTCGACCAGCACGGTCAGTTTGGGCACGGGGCTCATCCTTTTGCTGGGGGCCACGGCCATGCAAAACGGCACGTTCACCGTGGGCGATTTTGCGCTCTTTGTGTATTACCTGAACTTCGTCACCGATTTCACCCGCTTTTTCGGCATGTTTTTAGCCAATTACAAACAAAGCACGGTGGCTTTTGATCGACTGAACGTGTTGATGCAAGGCGCGTCACCGCAGCGCATCGTCGAACCGAACACGCTGCATCTATTGGATGATCTCCCGCCGATCGAGCAGCCCACGCCCGACGGCGACCACTTGCAAACGCTGGACGTGATCGATCTGACGTATCAGCATCCCGAAACAGGGCGCGGCATCGAGCATATCAACCTCCGATTGGAACGCGGCTCGTTTACGGCCATCACGGGCCGCATCGGTTCGGGCAAATCCACGCTGGTGCGCGTGCTGTTGGGCTTGCTGCCCAAAGATAGCGGCGAGATTCGCTGGAATGATCACGCGATTGCTGATGCCGCATCTTTCTTCGTGCCACCGCACAGCGCGTACACGCCGCAAACGCCGCGCTTGTTCAGCGAGAGTTTGACGGACAACATTCTGCTCGGCCTGGCCGTCGATGACGATCGGGTGCGGGCGGCACTGCATGCGGCCGTGTTGGATCACGACGTGGCTAGTTTCGAGGACGGTCTCAACACCTTGGTCGGTCCGCGCGGCGTGAGGCTCTCGGGCGGGCAGATGCAGCGCACGGCGGCGGCGCGGATGTTTGTGCGGCAGGCAGATTTGCTGGTGCTGGATGATCTATCGAGCGCGTTGGATGTGGACACCGAGCGTATTTTGTGGGAACGCCTGTTTGCCGATCGGGCGCAGACGGCCGAGCGGCCCACGTGTCTCATCATCACGCATCGCCGCGCGGCCTTGCGTCAGGCCGATCGCATCCTCGTGCTGAAGGATGGCCGCATCGAGGCCGAGGGCACGCTGGATGAGCTGCTGGCGACCAGCGAGGAGATGCGGTCATTGTGGAGAAGCGAAGAGGAATCAGCGTAGGGGCAGACCGGCGTGTTCGCCCCTACAAATCCAGATCAGGATTCGCCTTGCGCTGCGCGGCGTGACGCTGTTGTTGTCGAACAAAGAACGGATAGCCCACGGCAAAGGTGAGGGCAAACATGAACCACTGCCCCGCATAACCCAAGTGCGAGCCTTCGCTGAGGTCCAGCGGCGACAAGGCCGCATAAGGTAACACAGTGTCGGTGTCTGCATCTGGCGCTTGCTGGATGTAGATGGGCAGCAGCGCATACGGCATTTGCGCGCCGATGTCCTGCACGTTGGCCTTATTCCACGCAGTCAAACGCTGGCCGGGAACGGCCGTCGGATCAATCGGGATGCCGAAGCCGGTTTGATTGCGCGATGCGCGGATTTGTCCCCGTACTTCAATCACGCCCGATTGGACATACTGCGGCCACTGACCATTCTCGGTTTCTTCGTACGGAATCCAGCCCCGATCGACCAACACGGCCCGCTCGCTCCCTGCGATGCGCAGCGGCGTCAGCAAGCGCGCGCCCAGTTTGCCATTGACCGATTGCCCGCGCAAGGCCACTTCTTGCGAGAAATCAAATTCGCCGCGCACGCGGACGGCGCGATAGTCCATGTTGCCCAGATCATCGATCGGGGTGGCGGCGTCCAGCGTCAACGGCGGCGCGTCCAGTTGGGCCTGGATGCGGGCATTGTAGGCGCGGCGCTCGTCCAGCCGTTCCAACTGCCACAGACCCAGCCGCACCATCACGCCGATGGCGATGAGGACCAGCACGGTGAGGATGCGCCATTTACGAGAGAAGAGTGTTTTGAGCATGCGTGAATTATAAACGCGAATTGGCGAGTCAGCGAGAAAGCGAAGATGTGCGAGAGTCTGTCATTCCCGCACGCTTTCGCCCGGCGTGGGCATCCCGCCGAATGAATTCGGCGGCTGGCAACCCAAGTCGGCTTAAGCCGACTTCCCTTATCAGCCATCGAATTCATTCGATGGGTTGGCGGACGTTTGTCATTCCCGCGCAAGCGTCCCGCCATAGGCGGGCGGAATCCAAAGGCATTATCGGCATGACTTGCTAATGGTCGCTGTGGATGCCCGCTTGAAACATGCGGCATGACGGAGGGCGCGGCTTTTCGATAACGGCAGGCCGTTGGGCGGAGGTCGAACATTGGGCGCGGATTAGTTTTTAAGCCGGTGGACACATCGCCCGCTGGGTGCGGGTTGGCTGGGATTCAAACTAATCCGCATCCAAAGAGCATCGCGGCGATGAGGGCGGGTGCGCGGAGGGAAGCCCGCCGAATGAATTCGCGGCTGGCAACCCAAGTCGGCTTAAGCCGACTTCACCTATCAGCCATCGAATTCATTCGATGGACTAGCAGCACGCGGGCATGACGGAGAGCGCGGCCTTTCGATAATGGTAGGACGTTGGGCGGATGTTGCTCGTTGGGCGCGGATTAGTTGGTAAACCAACCCCAAAC
>JAGOBP010000477.1 GCA_017999195.1 Thermoflexales bacterium | reverse complement strand
CACGTCACGCAACTTGATCGGTACTGCGATGCTCAGGCGATCGCCGCCGTACAACGCGCGAACGGCGATCTGGCCCGTGTCCAGCGCCTTGTCTACTTCCGGCAGATCGGGGTTCTGCGCCCGATCGGAGGTGCCGACCCAGCGCACATTGCTTGCGGTGCGGCGCGTGAAATCGGTCCAGATTTCGCCCGTCAAGCGGCGATTGACGGCATCCAGTTCATTCACCGCGCGTTGCGCCTGCTCGAACAGTTGCAGTTTTTCGATCGCGTTGACGGCCTGGGCCGCCAGGGTGGTGAGCAGGTTGACATCGCTGGACGTGAAGAGCCGCTGCCCGATCTGGTTACCTACCGTGACCGTGCCGATGACCTGTTCCTGCGCGATGAGCGGCGCCACAATCAGTGCGCCCGCGCCAAACTGCTTGCGGCGTTCCCGCGTTTCGGCCGGCTCGATGCCGTCGTCGGCGTGCAGTGACAACACCGCCCGGCCCGAGCGGAACACCATGCCGCTAATGCCCGAATTCAGCGACTCGTAGGTGTGGTCGCCGTGATCGATGACATTGCCGCTGGCGTTGTGCTCTAGGATTTGCCGCCGTTCGTGATCGACAATGAACGCATAGGTATGATCGGCGCCGACCAGGCTATTGGCGTATTCGGCCAGCAGCTGGCAGATTGCCTGAATACTGTTGGCGCTGATTAAGGCTTGAATGGACTTGGATAAAACTTCGGCTTGATGCAAGGCGTTTCTGGTTTCGGCAAATTGCTCGGCGTTACTCAGAGCCACCGCAATCTGGTCGGCCATCGATTGCAGCACTGCCGCGCTGGCTTCATCGAAGGCGGCGGCTTGTGTCGACTGCACGTCCAGCGCGCCCAGCACTCGATCGCCCACGATGAGCGGCAGGGCAATTTCCGATCGGGTATCGGGCAAGAGCGGATTCGCAAAGCGCATCGCGTCTGCGCCCACATCCAGCGCAATGCGGGCGGTGCGTCTGGCCGTCACGTAGCCCACCATCGATTGGCCGCCCACCTCCAACTGGTGTCGGCGCTCTTTCAAGGTGCGGCCGGCCTCGCCGTTGGCTTCGCGCAGGACCGCATATTGCCCGGTTTCATCCAGAGTGAACACGGCGGCGTAATACAGACCAAAGCGCTCGACGATCAAGTTCACAATCAGGCTAAGCAGTTCATCCGTGTGCAGGGTGGAGGCCACCGCCCGACCGACATCGGCACTGGCGCGCAGGTCTTCGGTGCGGGCGGTCACGCGATCTTCCAACGACCCGATGAAGCTGCGCAGCTGTTCGGTCATCACGTTAAACGATCGCGCCAGCGCGCCCATTTCGTCATTGCGTTCGACACGGGCCGCGACGGTGAGATCGCCGGTCGCAATCTGCTCGGCGACTTTCGCCAGGCGGCCAATGGGCGCGGCGATACTGTTCGTCAGAAACAGCGCAGCCACCACGGCCAGCACCAGAATGAGGACGGTGGCAATGCCCGTCACCGTGAGCGTCGTTGTCGAAGACTGAAACGCTTCGGCGCTGTCCTGTTCGGCAATCAGCGCCACCCGCAGTTCGGGAATCCACTGGAACGCCCCGATGACGCTGACTCCCCGATAGTCAGGGTAAATGCGGCTGCCCGTGCTTTCTGTGGCAATGGCTTCCAGCGGGCCGGTCGTTCGCATATAGCGCGAATTGTACGGATACCGCAGCGCCGTCAATACCGCAAAATTGGTGCCCATCACGTACGTCTCGCCGGTTTCACCCAGCCCCGCGCGTTCGGCCATAATGGCGTCGAGTCGTGTCAGGTTGGCCCGGCCGGCCACCACGCCGATGACACGCTCGGCGGTGTCGCGCACCGGGTTACCGGCATATACCACAAAGCGATCGAGCGACTGGGCGTAGAGCGGCGGATTGACATGCGGCCCGGCTAGGGCGGCTTTGAACCACGTCTCGGCGGCAAAGTTCTTGCCCACCTGCGCGGCCTCTGTCGATAACACAACCTGACCATTCAGGTCCAGCAGCATCAACTCTTCAAAACTCTTCTCCAAATCGACCGTGCCTTGAAAGCGCGTGCGCTGCCCCTGAACGGCGGTCTGATAATCGGCCGAATCAACCGGCTGAGTGAGCAAGGTCGTCAGGCGGCGGAGTTCGGCATCGCGGGCAATTTCGATCTGTAAGTCAGTCTGCAAGCCGCTTAGCCAGGCCCGAACCTCGGCCACCTTCAACGCCCCGAGCGCGCTCAATGAATCGGCGGTGCGCTGACGGGTGGTGGTTGCGCCGATGACGCTAGAAATGCCGCCGGTGGCGGCTACCGGCAACAGCACCAGGCTGACAAAGGCGATGAGCAGACGGGTGCGGATGGTGCCAATGCGGAACGCGCGCAAGAGTTGGACGAGGATCGCCAACGCCAGCACAATGGTGATGCCAATGAGGAATACGAACACGCTGGTGATTTGAGAAATATCAAAGCGTGAGAATGGCCGAACGATATTGGCCAGCGCCATGTAGGCCACGTACAGGACAACTGCGCCAGCCGTCCTGGATAGCAGGTGGTGCCGCACCGCGACAGTCGCCGCCAGGATGATCAGTAATGAACCGCCGATGGCGAGATAGAGCGTTACACCTGACCAAAATAACTCCGGCAGACCATACGCGATGGCGATGGCGCCCATCAACAGCCAACCGACGGCAGCCTCGCGGCCTTGTTTCGCCAGCCGATAAGCCAGCACGGCCAGGGCGGCCGCAATACTCAGGCCCGCAGCCCCCATCGCCACCTGCCAGGCCCCTTGCTGTGCCGCGACGATGATATACAGGACACTGCCCAGCACGGCGCCCATGAGGGGCGGCAGGACCAATTGCCTGATCATGCGCGCATACTGCGCATGCAGACCCTGCGGTGCAGCGGGCGGGGTTTGAGAAGTCGGTTCTTTCAAATCAGCCATCGCGGTCTCCCGGAACAGACACAACCAAGACGCAAAATCAATCCATCAGATCGCCGGTATCACTGCACCGGCGCGACAAAACGATTGGTAAACACGGTCGGCAGATCGATCGAGTCGCTGAGTACGCCTTGCTTGAGCAGCGCATCCTGGGTGCTTTGCCAGACGGCCAGATCCATCGATCCGATCACGCCGTCGCCGTTATCGATCAAGGGAATTTGCGCGTTCATGGTGGCCGTCTGCAACGTCAGATCGAGTGTCTCGTCGAACTTGCGCGCAAACTGGGCGGCTTCATCGGGATGTTCCAGCGCGTATGCATAGCCCTTCAGCGTGGCCCGCACCAGGCGTTGCGCCAGGTCGGCGTTGCTATTCAGCAGCGTGTCCTGCGCAAACAAGGCATTCGCATAAATCTGAATGCCATAGTCGCTGTAAAAGATCAGATTGGGCTGCACGCCGTTGAGTTTGGCCTGCACCGGCTCGTTGGTGGAGAAGAAGCCGCTGACGGCCTGCAATCGCCCGGAGGTCAATTCATTGGCCCCGGTATAGTCTTCAATCGGCAGGAACGTCAGGCTATTGGCGTCGATGTTGAGTTGCTTCAGCATCGCCAGAAATTGAATGTCCCAGGTCGAATCGAGTTTCTCTGAAATGACGCCTACGGTTTTGCCGACCAGGTCTTGCGGGCGGTTGATGCCGCTGTCGGGCAAACTCATCACCACCAGCGGACTGCGCCGGTAAACAGCCATGATGGCGGTGACAGCCGTATTAGTGGCGCGGGCGCGCACCAGATTGTCGCCAGAGGTCACGCCAAACTGGGCGGTACCCTCTTTGACAACGGTCAGCGGATCAATATCCGGGCCGCCGGGCAGCAGCGACACCGCCAGATTTTCCTGGGCGTAAAAGCCTTTTTCCACGGCGGTGTAGAACCCGGCAAATTCCACCGTGTGAAACCAACCTAGCTGCACGGATACTGCATCGGGCGCGGGCTTGGCCGGAGCACAACCGGCCAGGCTGCCGACAACGCCGAGGATGACGATC
>JAGOBP010000476.1 GCA_017999195.1 Thermoflexales bacterium | reverse complement strand
CTGGCCGACAGCAGGACCATGCGCAAACCCAGCACGGCTGTGTCCCGCAGCCCGAAATTCCGCAACATCAAGTAGCCAACCATGAGCAGCGCCGCCAGCGGCACCAGCAGGCGGCCGGGCGTCAGCTGGCCGCGCCACGCCAGGATCAGGGCAAGCAGCAGCAGCGCCCCAAAGTCGATCATGGCCCACAGGTTCACGTCGATCGTGATCATGAACACATCCACCGCCAGGGCGATGCTCAACACCCCGATGACCATGCGCCGCGCCCCTGGATCATCAAGGGCCGGCTCGGGTGTCAGGAACCTGGTAAGCCATGTTGCGGTTTTCATGATCAAGGCCTGCGGTTAAGCGACGTCGGACGTTCGCCAAATAAATCGAGACGCCCGTTAAGCGTCTCGATGGAGTCAACCGTGTGACTAATAGGTATAGAAGCCGCGCCCGCTCTTGCGTCCGAGCAAGCCCGCCGTGACCATGCGGCGGAGCAGCGGCGGTGCCGCATAGCGCGCGTCTTTGAATTCATTGTACATGGCGTCGCCGATGAACAGGCACGTGTCCAGCCCCACAAAGTCCGCCAGAGTGAACGGGCCCATCGGGTGGTTGAGGCCGAGCCGGATGCCGGTATCAATATCCTCTTTCGTGCCCACGCCGTTTTCCAGCGCGCGGATCGCATCGAACAGATACGGCACCAGCAGCAGATTCACAATGAAGCCGGGATTGTCCTTGGCAAAGACCAGTTGCTTATTGAGCTGCGCGCCCAACAACCGCACTTCGTCCAGCGTTTCGTCGCTGGTCAACAGGCCGCGCACGATTTCGATCAGGGGCATGACGGGCACGGGATTGAAGAAGTGCAGCCCCACCACCCGATCGGCTCGCTGCGTGGCCGACGCGATTTCCGTGATCGACAGCGACGACGTGTTGGACGCGAGCAGCGCCTCTGGTTTGCAGATCACATCCAGTTCGGTGAAGATGGTCTTCTTCAGCGCCATGTTTTCCGTGGCCGCCTCGATGACCAGATCGCAATTCGCAAAGTCGCTCAATTGCGTGGTGGTGGTAATGCGGCTCAGCGCCGCGTCCGCCTCGGCTTGCGAAATCTTGCCGCGCTCCACGCCCTTGCTAAAGGAGCGCTTCAAATAGTTCTGGCCGCGCGCCAGCAAATCGTCGTTGACTTCGCGCGCGATGACGTTGACGCCCGCTCGCGCAAACACCTCCACGATGCCGCTGCCCATTTGCCCCAGACCGACTACACCTACGGTTTGGATTGCCATAAATGACTCCTTTTGATCAGAGTTTGGGGATTCCTAATCCGTACTGCGTACTACGTAACCCACTTCTCTTACGCAGTACGCATTATTCAAGTTCAATCGCCATCGCCACGGCTTCGCCGCCGCCCAGGCACAACGTGGCGAGGCCGCGCTGCAAGCCGCGATCTTTCAGCGCGTAAATCAATGTGCCCAAAATGCGCGCGCCGCTGCATCCGACCGGATGGCCTAATGCAATCGCGCCGCCGTTGACGTTGACCTTGGCCCAATCCCAGACGTGCCCGGCCTGCTCCATGCCGCGCGCATCTGCCATGACTTGTGCGGCAAAGGCTTCGTTGATTTCGATCAAGTCCACGTCGTTCATCGACCAGTTGATCTTCGTCAATAACTTGGGCATGGCTTTGGCGGGCGCGATGAACAACCACAACGGCTGAACGGCCGCGTGCGTATAACCCACGATACGGGCCAACGGCTTGACGCCCAACTCGATCGCTTTGGCGCGGCTCATCACGACGACGGCGGCCCCGCCATCGTTCAGGCCCGGCGCATTGCCCGCCGTCACGCGGCCGTCGGCCTTGAACGCGGGCTTGAGTTTGCCCAGCACGTCCAGCGAGGTGTCGCGGCGCGGGCCTTCATCCGTATCGATGACGGTGACGCGGCCCTTGGCGTCTTTGATCTCGACGGACGCAATTTCAGCCTTGAATTTGCCTGCCTCAATCGCGGCCACCGCTTTTTGATGGCTCTGATAGGCCAGTTGATCCATCTCGGCGCGGGTGACGCTATATTGGTCCGCGATGAATTCGGCGGCATTGCCCATGCTCTGCTTTTCGAAGGGACACCACAAGCCGTCTTGCACCACCGCATCGATCAACTGCGTGTTGCCGTATTTGTGGCCGGTGCGACCTTCGGGCAGCAGGAAGGGCGCCGTGCTCATGCTCTCCATGCCGCCCGCGACATAGATGTCGCCGTCCCCCGCTTTGATCATCGAGGCGGCCAGCATCGCCGCTTCCAGGCCAGAGCCGCACACTTTGTTGACGGTCACTGCGCCCACCGAGTCGGGCAGGCCCGCGCCGATGGCCGCTTGTCGCGCCGGTGCTTGCCCCGCGCCCGCGGTGACCACTTGCCCCATGATTACTTCATCGATCAAGGCCGGATCAATCCCGGCGCGTTTGACCGCTTCACGAATCGCCACTGCGCCCAACTGGGTGGCGGGCAGCGAAGCATAGACGCTCAAGAATTTGCCGATGGGCGTGCGGGCCGCACTAACGATGACGGGATCACGATCGGATGGGGAATGAGCCATGGGTCTCCTTAAAAAGGGAATGATCAATTTTCAATGATCAATGTTCAATGGAATCGCCTTGCCCAGGCATTGTTTATTGATCATTGTTCATTGCACATTGATCGAACGCCGGTTTCAGCCGCGCATACAGATCGGGCAGGTTTTCCGGCAGCACGCGCGTCTGCGCGATGATGGGCATGAAGTTGGTGTCGCCTTGCCAGCGCGGCACGATGTGAAAGTGAAAGTGCTGATCGATGCCGCCGCCGCTGGCCTTGCCCACATTGGCGCCCAAGTTGAACGCGTGGGGGTTGGAGGCCAATCGGATGGCGCGCAA
Organism: Thermoflexales bacterium; assembly: GCA_017999195.1. Taxonomy (GTDB): domain Bacteria; phylum Chloroflexota; class Anaerolineae; order Fen-1058; family Fen-1058; genus JAGOBP01. The sequence goes on along the minus strand of JAGOBP010000476.1, from coordinate 1,090 downwards.
ACTTAAATTGGTGAGTTGCATAATCTCGGTCAGCGTGGCCGCATCGAGCTTCTCCGGCGTGTCGACGTGCGCGTACGGATTCACCATCACGTGGCCGGTGTTGTAGGGGAAGATATTCATGATGACGTAGGCCAGCTGCCCGCGATGTAAGATCAGCACGGTCGCGTCGTCATGCTTGGGCGCTTCACAAAAGACGCACACCCCTTCAGGCGGTTTGCCCGCGCCCAGAATGTACGCCATGCGATCGCGCCAGATATGATCCATGCCAGTCTGCCTTGGGTGATAGATGAGACTATTTTACACCAAATAGCCCCAAACTTGCGCCGCAATCACGCCGCAAGTTGGAGTACAATTACGACCATGAACATTCTGCAAGACCTCATGGCCGGTTTGACCCAATCGATCAGCGGTACGCTGATCGTGGAAATCGTCGTGATTATCATCGCCGCCTGGCTGCTGGGCCTGGCCCTGAGTTGGCTGCTGCCGCGCCTGCTGGTCGGCCGCGCTCGCCGCAACCTCAGCGCCGCCCGCCGCGAAACGCTGTTCAAACTCATCGGCGGCGCGACGCACGCGCTGGTGTACATGATCGCCATCTTGATGATCCTGTCGCTGTTTTTTCCGGGCGGCAATGTGCTGACGGCGCTGGGCCTTATCAGCGCGGGCGTGGCCTTTGCCGCGCGCCCATTCTTCAGCGACATCATCACGGGCATCGCGCTGTTGTTTGACGATCACTACAGCGTGGGCGAAAAGGTGCAGTTGCTGGACGTCAGCGGCTACATCGAAGATGTGCAGCTGCGCAATACCTACATTCGCGGCGACGGCGGCGAACTGCTCATTGTGCCCAACGGCGAGGTGCGCCTCATTCGCAACTTCAGCCGCAGTGCCTTTTCATTAGCCTCGGTGCAGGTCATGGTTCCGCGTGAGCAAGTGGCGATTACGCTGTCGATTTTGCGCCAGGTGGCGGCGGCGGTCTATGCCGAACGCGACGACATCGTGGAGGAGCCGCTGGTTCTGAGCGAAAGCGGCCTGCTCAGCACCGAGACACTGTTAACGGTCAAAGTCAAAGCGGCCTATGGCAACGGTGCCAAGG
>JAGOBP010000475.1 GCA_017999195.1 Thermoflexales bacterium | reverse complement strand
GTCGACAGCACCAGGCCCAGCGTATAGTCGCCCTTGGCCGTCACGCCGCCGCCCGCCGCCGCGTCTTTCGTCACGAGGCTCAACGCCACCGGAATCGCCGCCTCGACCTTGTCGCCCTTCAGCGCCTTGGCCGCCGTCTCGACCGCGAGTTGGCCCATCAACGCGGGCTGCTGCGCCACAGTCGCGGCCAACTTGCCATCGTTAACGGCCTTGACCGCATCATCCACCGCATCGAACCCGACAAAGGTGATGCCCGTGCGCTGAGCGGCATCCGCCGCCTGAATCGCGCCCAGGATCATCTCGTCATTGTGCGCGAACACGCCCACGATGTCGGGCTGCGCTTGCAGAATGTTCTCGAAGACGCTCAGGCCCTTCGCGCGATTGAAGTCCGCCGTTTGCGCGGCCACAATCGTCGCGCCCGTGCAGCTGGCCTTCATGTAATCGTTGAAGCCCTGGCCGCGATCGCGCGCCGCCGACGTTCCGGCGATGCCTTGCAGCTCCACCACATTGCCCTTGCCACCGATCGTCTTGCACAGGAATTCGGCCGCCATCATGCCACCGGCGACGTTATCGGACGCGATGTGACTGACCACTGTGCCACCCGCCGCGCCACGATCCACCGTGAAAACCGGGATATTCGCGGCATTGGCTTTCTGCACGCTCGGCACGACCGCATCGGCATCGGTCGGATTGATGAGCAGCGCGCTCACCTTCTTGCTGATCAAATCTTCAATCCCCGCCGTCATCTTCGCGCTATCATCCTGCGCATCGACGACGATCAACTTGATGCCCGCCGCATCGGCGGCCGCTTGTGCACCGTCGCGCAGCGACACAAAGAACGGATTGTTCAGCGTCGACAGCACCAAACCCATCGTGACATCCGCCGGAGCGGCGGGCTTGACTGCGCCTTCATTCGTCACCAGGCTCAACGCCACCGGGATGCTTTTCTCGACGGTCTTGCCATCGAGCGCCTTGAGGGCCGTCTCAACGGCCGCCTGGCCCATCACCGCGGGCTGCTGCGCCACGGTCGCGGCGAGTTTGCCTTCATTCACAGCCTTGACTGCATCATCCACCGCATCAAAACCGACGAAGGTGATGCCCGTGCGCTTGGCCGCATCGGCCGCCTGAAGCGCACCGAGGATCATCTCGTCGTTGTGGGCAAACACGCCCGCAATCTCGGGCTGCGCTTGCAGAATGTTCTCAAAAACGGTGAGGCCCTTATCGCGATTGAAGTCCGCCGTTTGCGCGGCCACAATCGTCGCGCCGGTGCAGCTGGCCTTCATATACTCATTGAAGCCCTGGCCGCGATCGCGCGCCGCCGACGTTCCGGCGATGCCTTGCAGCTCTACCACGTTGCCCTTGGCACCGATCGTCTTGCACAGGAATTCAGCGGCCATCTTGCCACCGGCCACATTATCGGACGCGATGTGACTGACCACCGTGCCGCCCGCCGCGCCACGATCGACCGTAAAGACCGGGATATTGGCCGCATTCGCCTTCTGCACGCTCGGCACCACGGCGTCCGCATCAGTCGGGTTGATGAGCAGCGCACTCACCTTCTTACTGATCAGGTCTTCGATCCCGGCCGTCATCTTCGCGCTATCGTCCTGCGCATCGACGACGATCAATTTCACACCGGCCGCATCGGCCGATTTTTGCGCGCCGTCCCGCAGCGACACAAAGAACGGATTGTTCAGCGTCGACAGCACCAGGCCCAGCGTGCGCTCCGCCGCGGGCGCTTTGGGCGTTTCAGCAGGCTTCGGCGCGGTCGTCGGCGTGGCCGGAGTTTGGCAGGCCGACAAGACCATGGCAGTGACCAACAACAGCATGACAGCTAAGCGTTTCATGTAATTCTCTCCTTGTTGAAATTGAACGGGTAGACCGGTTATTTGCGATTGACAAACTTGTACAGCAACAGTGCTAGCGCAATGACCACCCCCTTCACCACTTGTTCCCACAACGATGACACATTCAGCAAATTAAGTCCGTTATTCAGTGTTTCGATGAGCAGCGCACCGAGCAGCGTCCCCCCGAGCGAGCCTTCGCCACCCGAGAAGCTGGTGCCGCCCACCACGACCGCCGCGATGGCGTTAAACTCATACCCCTGCCCGATCACAGGCTGCGCCGAATCCAACCGTGCGATCAACACCAGGCCCGCCAGCGCCGCGCACAAACCCGATAGTGCGTACACCACCACGGTCATCCGATCGGTCGGCACACCGGCCAGGCGAGCGGCGGTTGGATTATCGCCCAGCAAATATATGTACTCGCCAAAGCGGGTGCGCGTGAGCGCCAGATAACCGATCAAAAACGTCAGGCCCGCCACCACGATCGGCATGGGAATTGGCCCGATCGAGCCGGCCCCGATAAAGCGAAAGTCGCCCGGCAAGCCCGTCACCGGCTGACCTTGCGTATACATCAACGTCAGGCCGCGCGCCACCGTCAACATGCCCAGCGTCGCGATGAACGGCGGAATCTTGCCGCGCGTGATGATCAAGCCGTTGATCGCGCCCAACGCCAACCCGATCGCGAGCGCGGCCAACACGGCCACCGGCACCGCCGTGCCCTTCTTCATCATATCGGCGCTGATGACGGCCGACAACGCCAGCATCGAGCCGACCGACAAATCGATGCCGCCGGTCAGAATGACCAGCGTCATGCCCACCGCCACGATGCCGTTGATGGACGCTTGCCGCAGAATATTGACCAAATTCGCCGGTTGCAAAAAGCGATTGGACAACAGCGACAACGCCAGACTCAGCAGCAGGAACGAAAACAGCAGTCCAAACCGCTGCAAAATCACACGGCGATCAAACCGGGCGGCAGGCCGTGAACTCAAAACACCACTCCCGAAATCAAAATGATGTTGGCATAGGGCGTAAATTCGCCGGTGCGGACCACGGCCACGGCTCCTTCCGTATCCGCCTTCAATAGTTCATGCGACACCACTTCGATGGGGGTCGTCGGCAGCAGTTGCTTGATCGCGGCCAGAATGTGCGGACTTTTCTGGCCGGTCTCTTCCGCCACGATCACGCTCTGCACCTGCATCTCGGCCAGTACCGTGCGCAGCGTATCGATGAAGCCCGGCACACCGCGCGTCAAGGCCAGATCGATGCGGCGCACATCCAGTGGAATGGGCAGACCCGCGTCACCAATGACGAGCATATCGCCGTGACCCAGACCCGCAATCACTTCCGAGAGTTCAACATTGAGCAAAGGTGTTTTCTTCATCTATTACTCCTGAATTTAACGCCACGGACCAATCTTCAAAAACTTCTCCAACTCCAGGCGCAGCGGCAGCGAAGGCTGCGCGCCCAAGCGTGTCACGGCCAGCGCGCCCGCCGCATTGCCCCACTCGGCGGCTTCCCGCGTCGAGCGGCCTTCCGTCAGCGCAACCGCAAAGCCGCCCACAAAGGCATCGCCCGCCGCCGTCGTATCGACCACCCTGACCGGATGCGGCGGCAACAAATACGATTGCGTGCCCTCGAAAATCGCGACGCCGTCACCGCCCAACGTCACCACCACATGCGGCACGCCCAGCGCCTGCAACTGCGCCACGCCATCCGGCGCAGAATCGGTCTGTGTCAACAAAGCCAATTCAATTTGATTAGGCACCAAATAATCAACCTGCGAAAGCAATTCGGCATCCAGCGGCTGTGACGGCGCGGGATTGAGGATGACGCGCACGCCGTGTTTTCGCGCCAGTTTGATCGCGTGGCGCACCGTCGGCAGCGGGCATTCCAATTGCAGCAACAACACGGCCGCACCCTTGAAGACCGCTTCGGCCGCATCCACATCTGCGGGCGTGACGCGCGCATTTGCGCCCGACGCCACGACGATGGTATTTTGCCCGGCCTCTTCCACCGTAATCAACGCGACGCCCGTCGGCTGCTCGGTGTCGCGTTCGATGAAATTCGTATCCACTTGATCATTGGCCAGCGTTCGCAGCATGGCGTGCCCAAAGG
>JAGOBP010000474.1 GCA_017999195.1 Thermoflexales bacterium | reverse complement strand
ATCAAGCCGCTGGCGCCCATCGGCCGCAAAATGTCCCAGAGTGGAATCGAAGTGTTCAGCGTCAATTCGGGATCAACCACATTGAGCGCCAGGCCGCACAAAATCGTGCCCAGCCACAACACGATGGTGCTGGCCGCCACCACCGACATGCTGATCAGCCACTTGGCCGCGTAGGTCGACCAGCGCGGCAGCGGCAGCGCGTACAGATGTTTCCACTGTTGCGCAGTGTGCTCGACGCCGCCCAACAGCGCCGTTTCCAGCGTGACGTACAGCGGCAGCATCAACAGCGACCAGAACGCCGCGATGTTTTGCGTCAGCCCCTGCCACGCCGAGTCGGGTTCCAGCAAATAACTCGCGCCGCGCTGCCACAACATGAGAAAGTTCAACACGACCACCGTCAGCGGCGCGATGAGCACCAGCCACAAAGCGAGTGTGCGTTTCAGTTTCAGCGTTTCCGCGCTCACGGCGCGGCGAAGTGCAGTGATTGATGACATGGTGAATTCTCCGTCCTATCCCCCTCTCCCTTCTAGGGCGAGGGCTGGGTGAGGGTCAATGCCCGTTCGTCAATTCCAAAAAGATGTCTTCCAGCGAAGGCTGGTCGAGACTCAAATGATCCACCTCGAAACCCAGGCCAATCAACTGCGCGTTGAGGCGCGCCGGTTCATCGCGGCGTTTCACCGGAATGTGCAAGTAACGATGGCCGTTGTGCTGCACCGACCACCCCAACTGCATCAAAGCGCGCGTGGCTTCCTCGGGCCGATTGACGCCCAGGCTCACCGTCTCGCGCCGCTGCGCGTGCAGATCATCGAGCGTGCCTTGAAACAACATCCGCCCTTCGTTGATGATGCCGATATGCGTCGCGACCTGCTCCACTTCATTCAGCAAATGGCTCGATAGAAATACCGTCGTATTCGTATCGTGCGGCAGCCGCCCGATCAGATCACGCATCTCGAGGATGCCGGCCGGATCGAGGCCGTTAGTCGGTTCGTCCAAAATCAGCAGGTCGGGTTCGTTGAGCAGTGCCAACGCGATGCCCAATCGCTGCCGCATGCCCATCGAGTAGCCGCGCACCAAGCGGTTGGCGTCCTTCTCTAATCGCACGATTTCCAGCACGCGATCGATCTGTTCCGGCCATGCGCCGATCAGTCGCCGGGTCACTTCCAGATTTTCGCGGCCCGTCAGGTGCGGATACAGCGAGGGCGCTTCGACGAGCGCGCCGACACGCTTGAGCACGTTCAGCCGTTGCCGCCGGATCGATTGATCGAAGATGCGCACATCGCCCAGATCGGGCTTGAGCAGGCCCAGCAGCAGGCGAATTGTGGTGGTCTTGCCCGCGCCGTTCGGGCCGAGGAAGCCGTACACGCTGCGCTCGGGCACGCGCACATCCACGCGATCGACGGCCATGACTTTGCCAAAGTGGCGCGTCAATAACGAAGTTTCAATTGCATAGGGTGTCATGTTTTCTCCAAAGAATCATTCACCGTTAAAACGTCTTTGCGAGCCGCACAGCGGCGACGCAATCTCAATCACGTTTTCAGATTGCTTCGGCGCGGAAAAACTGCGCCTCGCAATGACGCTGGTCAACCTCGCAAGGCCACTCGCATCCCCGTGATGGCTGTCGCCTCAGCCGGAGACGCGGGCAGTACATCGAAGAGGGTCTGCGGCGTTTCGAGCGTGGCATAGGCCGCCGCGCCGAGTTCGTTCAGCAGTCGCCGTTCGGTCGCCGTGCCATTCGCGCCCAACGCGATCACGCGCGCTTTGTTCGGCAGCGACTTGAGCCACGGCAGCACCGTCAACGCATTGATGTCATACGCGGCGCAGTCCAGCACGATGATGTCGGCAGGCAGGCGCTCGATCAGATGCAGAGCCTGCGCTTCGCCGATCTCGCCGCTGATGTGCAAATCGCGCCGCTGGCGCAGCAGTCGCTTGAGTTGGTGACGGCGATCGTCGCCGCCGATGAGAACGATGGATGTGGTCTGCATGGTGTTACCTCCTGTTGGTCTTACACACTCAATATATCAAGCGGCTGTCGCAGGCCAATCGTGGAGGTGTCGCAGAGTGAGCGGGAAAGTGTCGCAACTTTGTCGCGAGGCAACAAAAAAGACACCGCCAGGGTGTCCTTTTGAAAACAGGCCAGCTATTCAGGGCCGCGGCAAGGTGAGGGTAAAACAACTGCCTTCGCCCAGTTTACTTGTGGCACTCACCGTGCCGCCCATCGCTTCGATCAACTCTTTCACCAGCGCCAGGCCCAGTCCCGCGCCATCACCCCGCGCCTGCGCCGAGCGATAAAAGCGTTCCCACACGTGTGGCAAATCTTCGGGCGAAATACCCTCGCCGGTGTCCCGTACCTCGATCGTCGCCACGGTCCGATTGAGCCGCACGATCACCGCAATGATGCCGCCCGGCGGAGTATGTCGCAGACTATTGTGGATCAGATTACGCAACACCTGCTCGAGACGACCTTCATCCGCCATCGCGCGCACACCCGATTGGACCTCGGCGGCCACCTGGACCCGACTGGTTTGCCAGGCCAACGGCGCGACCGTCTCGACAACGCGGGCCGCCAACGCGCCGAGATCAATCGGTTGGCAGACCAGCGTGAGTTGCCCCACTTCCGCGCGCGCGAGCGTGAATAGATCATCGATTAGCGTTTGCAAACGATCGGCTTCCCGATCCATGATCGTCAAATCGTGGCGCAGCGTCTCGGGCGGAGTTGCAGCCCAATTGGTCAGGGCGGATTCCAGATAGCCGCGCAAAGTAGAAACGGGCGTGCGCAATTCATGCGACACACTGGCGATGAGTTCACGCCGCTCAGTGAGCAGCGCCGCCACCCGATCGCGCTCGGCCTGCACATCGCGCACAGATCGATCGAGCGCAGCCGTCATCGCGTTGAAGTCGCTTTGCAATTGAGCGATCTCATCGTGGCCGGTCGTATCAATCCGCACCGAGTAATCACCCGCCTGAACGCGCTGCGTCGCCAGGGCGAGACGCTCCAAGCGCCTGGTCAAGCCGCGCGCCACAAAGTACGAGAAGATCAGTGCGGGCGGCAGAATCAGCGCCAACCCGATCACGGTGAAGACCACCATCATGCTGGCCAGCGGCAAAAATCGATTGAGCACTTGCGCGGCGAAAGAGGCCAAGGGCGAGGCTTCGGGCGCGAGCAAATCGCTGGCCGGGCCGTAGTTAGAGGAGAACAACGTCAGCGCAATGACAAACAGCAGCGCCAGCACGACCACCGTGGTCAGAATGGCGTGCGTGAACGACCAGATGAGACGGCGGCGGCGCAAGCGATCCCAGAACAACCACGCGCCAACGCCCACGCGAAAACACAGAAAGCCGATCGCGCCGACGATCAAGAAGAAACCGCCCAGCCACTGCGCCGTGACCAGTTGAACGCGGAAGGCGACCTCAAATAGAAATGAGGGTGCGCTGGCGAATAAGCCAACGATGACTTCGCTGACGAGACGAAGCCACCACGGGCCGGTCGGTGGACGCAGACGCAGCGCTGTCCATACGGCAATGCCCGCGCTGATGAAAAAGAAGCCCTGCTGCACCACCACCGGCACGAGTTCGGTTTGTAACGATAGCAGGATGGACAAAGACACTGCGCCCAACGCATACGCTTCAAGCAAGGCACGGAAGGGTGAGGCGGCGGCGAGGAATGGTTTCTTCATGTTGGTGAATTCGCCCCCAGCCCACCCGTGTCGAGAAGACTTCGACAGTAGAGAGAATTATCTTCGTCCCTGTTCGCAGTTGTGCGAACGGGGGACGCGTACGCGGGGAGGGGGTAACGTTACGCCTTCAATCGATACCCCACGCCCCACACCGTCTCGATGTCATCGCCCAGCGCGCCCAATTTCTTGCGCAAGCGCAGCATCGCATTGTCCACGGATCGATCACCGCCGACGTAGGTCTCGCCCCACACCGTGTCCAGCAAATAGGCGCGGCTGAAGGCGCGGCCCGGAT
>JAGOBP010000473.1 GCA_017999195.1 Thermoflexales bacterium | reverse complement strand
AGTGGCCGGGCGTGTCGGTGGTTGCGCTGACCATTCACGAAGACGAGGAATATTTTTTCAAGATGCTGCAAGCGGGCGTCAGCGGTTATGTGCCCAAACGCGCCGCGCCGGAAGAACTGCTGACGGCCTTGCAAACGGCCATCGACGGCGATGTGTATTTGTATCCCTCGCTGGCGAAACTGCTGGTCAAAGATTATCTGTCCGGCGAGCGCGAAGCCAGCGGCAAGGTCGACGGCTTGACTGAGCGTGAACAAGAAGTGCTGACGCAATTGGCGGCCGGGGCCAGCAACGATGAAATTGCGCTGGCCCTCAACATCAGCAGCAAGACCGTCAATCGCCACCGTGAAAACATCATGCGCAAACTTAACCTGCACTCGCGCGCCGATCTGGTGAAGTATGCCATTCGTAAGGGCATCATTCAGGCTTAGCCGCGCTCAAATTTGCCGCAAAAACCGCGCCGATCAAGCCGATCGGCGCGGTTTACATTTTGGCCTTATTCGTCAGGCTCAACGTTGATCTTCAAATCCTTCAACGTCACCGAGTAGTTTTCGCGCCGTCTGTCTAGCACGTAACGCACCACCACTTCACTGCCCGCGGCCACCGTGAGCAGAATCAAGTTGCGCGCCAGTGGATAGGCGCACACGTCCTGCGCCACCACATCATTCGGCACGCGATACGCTTCGTTCCAGCGCACTTCCCCGTAATCGGCGTTGAGGCCCAGATGCACGCACGCGATGGCATTCGCACGGCAATAGTCCGTGACAAGCCGCCGCGAAGCCGAATTATCAAACGTATCGATCACGAGTTCGGCCTCACGCAAAGACTTCTTGATAGTACGCTCGTCCAACCATGTGTTGATGGCCGTGATCTCTACGCCAACCGATCGGAAACACTGCGCCTTCAGGATATCGACTTTGAACGCGCCGACATCGCTTTGACCGTAGAGCTGCGTGCCCGCGTTATGGGCTTCCACCCGATCGAGATCGATGGCGACCACGTGCCGCACACCCTGCCGCACGAGGTTGTCGATCAGCAGCGAGCCGAGCGCGCCCGCGCCACACACCGCAATCTTGATCGCGCCCAGTTTGGCGATGGCGTCGGCGCCGCGATAGAGGGTTTCGTGTAAAGTAAGGTCGTTCATGGTTGTCAGGTCTCTTGTTCGATCAACGTGGTGCGTGGTGCGTATTGCGTGATGCGTACTGCGTAATCCGTACTGCGTAACACGCACCACGCATCACGCACCACATCTTACGCATTACGTCTTACGCACTATTTTTCACTCGTCACTCATCACTCGTCACGTTCCGGCGGCTGCACCTGCCAATACCGTTCCTCATCCAACCACGCATCATCGCCCACCGGCACGATTCGCCCCGTGTCGCGCGCCTCACGCAGCACGCCGACGAGGCTGGTCAAGTCGAAGCGGCGATCTTGCCCGGCCAGGCAAATGCCCGCCGTTTCCACGCTGAGATCATCGCGGCGGATGGTGGAGGTGTGCGTGTGACTATCGACTTCGTAGGTGATCACATACACGCCCTCACGCTCGATGTGCGAACGATACTTCGCGCCCGCATGATCGAGCGCGTGCTTCAAGCGGCCGCTCACGCGATCTTGTTCCGCCTGCGCGATCAAGGCTTGGGCAAAGGCGTAGGCTTCACGCTCTTCGCGTGAGAGATTGGCCTTGTGTAAATCAGCAGGCTGTGTGCTTAACGCGAATTGCTCGCGCAAGTACGCGGCTAGCGCAGGATCACGACTAGGATCGCGACGTTCGTACCAGAAAACGCGACCATCAAAACGGGCGATGATCGTCTCGAAGCGTTCAAGGCCGTCTTCAGCCAGGAAGACGGGGACAGCCGTATCGCCGCGCTGGGCGGGCAGCGCCAACCACGTGCGATCTGTGAAGGCCGCGAGGATCAATCGGATTGGGGGGAACAGCCGCAAGTATGTTGATACTTCAGAGAGGGTGGCTGATCGAATAAACGTGGCTGCGCTGATCGCGCGTGCTTGTAAAATCGCCCAACCCGTGAAGTTGTGCGGCAGATTCTCGGTCACGCGCAAGCGACAGATGATGCCCGCGATGCGGATCAGCACCGGGCCGCGTCCGACGATGGGCGCGAGAAATTGTGTGCCGCTGAAGCGGCGTTCATCGTCGGCCAGTTTGTTGAGGAGGTCGTGAATGGTCATCTATAACCGTTGGCCCCGATCGAGCGCGTGCTCGATCGGGGCGCTCCCACCTGCGAAAGCGGGTCTGGACATCAACGGGTCTTCCGCTGCGGCAATGGATAGTTCAAGACTTCCATCACCATATCCGCCAGCGACGGATACGTCAACAGCGGAATGACATTGGGCAGCGCATAGTAGTCGCCGCGGAATTCAAAGACATTGGGCGCCACGCCCAACTGCGCGCACGCCAGTTCCAGCGTGGTGGTCGCCTGACCGATCTTGATCAGGATGACGGCGGGCCGCACTTTCAACTGCTCCGCATAGGCGGCGTACGCCTCGCGGAAGAGCGGCGCGGTGTTCTCGCCTTCGTCCGTCACCATTACGATCTGCTCCACCCGCTCACCCTTGCGGCGCAGCCAATCCAGCGCCACACCGCACGACGTGCCACCGACGGCCTTGAGTCCGGCCATGGCCTTTTCCCAGTCCACCAGCGACGGGCCGCGCGGCTCGATCGGATACGCCACCGTGTCGAACGCGTATGCGTACAACTCGGCCTGCGCAATCGCGGAGATCATCGCGCCCAACTGCTTGCCTACTTCGAGCGCCATGTTCATCGAGCCGGACTTGTCGATCAGCAGCGCTGTCGTGCGCGTGATCGCGCCGGTGGCCTTGATCTGTGCTTCGGTCACTTCGTCCAGCGCAGCGGCCAGTTCGCCCGTCGCGCCGGCGGCTTCCACGGCGACCTTGGCCTTATACGCGGACACGCGCTTGTCGGTCTTGGCCGCCTTGATCTTGGCGTCGATCAACGCCTTGATGTCCGGGTTGTCCAACGCGCCGCGCTGCTTCAGCGAGCCGACGCTGTTGATGACTTCCTGCGGCGTCATCACGTCGATGAGGGCCGCCAGCACCGTGGGCGACATATCCTTGATGATCGTCGACGCGATGCGATACGGGATGCGATACTGCGCGATCGCTTGCGCCTGCTCGATCGGGGTCTGCGCCCCGGCGATCAACTTGACCTTGAAGGTCAGGCTGTCTTCGGGCGGCTTGCCCGCGAACAACACTTGCTGCGCGTGCGCGGACGGCTGAATGTGCAAGCCCGCGTACAAGCGCTTGAGCGACTTGCGCGCCTGCACCGCCACCCGATCGAACTTCTGCGGATCGGCTTCGCGTTCGCGCAGATAGCGCTCCACTTCGGTGCGCATCGAGCGCGGGACGTTGACGAACAGGCCAACCTTCTCTGTGATGATCTCAACCTGACGCCGGTTCGCGGCCGCCTCGATGGGCGTTTGTGATGTTTTCACCAGGCCCACCGCACGGCCCACCCGCGCCAACAGGCCGGGCTGAGCGGCGGCTTGACCCCGCACTGGGCGGCCCAGAACTTGACGCCGCTTGGCTTCATAGCCTTTGACGAAGTCCACGACGCGCGCCACTTCATAGGGCGGCAGTTGCCGTAGCAAGGCCAAACCGACATCGCGGTGACCTTCAAAATCCGAGGTCGCCAGCATCGCGACGAAGAGTTCTTTGTGATCGCGCACCTGGCCGTGATCGGCGTACCACGCGGCGACGCGCACGTAGAAGCGCGGGTCACCGTCGAGCATGGCCTGGTGCACGCCGTGCAGCTTCGCCAGATCGCGGTGCGGCGTGGTCAACAAGGTGTTCAAGAATTCCTGACGAACGTCTATTTCAGCCATGATAAAACCTCCGGCATGATGATACAGACCGTGATGAATAATTGGACAGGATGTGCAAGTTTGAGAAGCGCTGAAACAGTCTATTGCTCTGCCGCTGAGCTACACAGTTGTCTGTGGTAAAC
>JAGOBP010000472.1 GCA_017999195.1 Thermoflexales bacterium | reverse complement strand
TCGCGACATCAAGCCGTCCAATGTCCTGCTGGATGACAACGAGTGGGTACAGCTGGCCGACTTTGGCCTGGCCAAGATACTGTCGGGCGATCAATTCTTGACCAGCACCGGCGTCACCCTGGGCACACCCGCCTACAGTTCGCCGGAACAGGCGCAGGGCCTGCAACTGGATCATCACACCGACATTTATTCGTTGGGCGTGATGTTGTTCGAGATGACCACGGGCCGCCTGCCCTTCACCGCCGATACGCCCATGGGCATTGTAGTCAAACATCTTTACGATGCCCCGCCGCTGCCACGCTCGATTAAGCCCGATCTGCCCGAAGCACTGGAAGCCGTTATTTTGAAGGCCCTCGCCAAACCGATTAGCGATCGCTACCACATGGCCGGTGAATTGGCGTGGGCGCTGGAAACGGCCATCATGCAGCTGCCCATGCAGCAAATCCTGACGACGCGCATCGAGGACCCCAAGGCCACGCCTCGGTTCAGTCCTACGCCCATGCGCGTCACGCCGGTCACCCCGCTCTCGCGCAAGCAGTTGATGGAAGAGACCGCGCCGTTGGTGCCGTATTTCATCGGGCGCGAGGCCGAATTGGAGGGCTATCGCGCGCGCCTGGAACGCGATCATTTCGTCATCATCACCGGCATGGCGGGCATGGGCAAGACCACCCTCGGCGCGAAGTTGGCGCGCAGCGCAACGACCAGTCCCGGCAATGTTTTCTGGTTCACCTTCGATCAAGTGGAGAAGTCCACCGCCGATGCGCTGTACTGGGCGCTGGCCTCCTTCCTCGATAGCCGCGGCGAACCGAATCTGTGGACGTATCTGCAAGGCGAAATCGGCGCGCAGAAACCGCTCGAACGCATGGCCAAGTTGAATTTGCTCATGGCCAGTCTCGCCAGCGGCGATCACGTCTTGTGCTTCGACGATTTCCAGGTGGCCGCCCATCTGCCCGATATTGCCTACATTTTCAAGACCATCCGGCAGCGCTTCGTCGATCTGCATCAAGACCTGCCCGCCCGCATCATCATCATGGGCCGCGAACTCTCGCCCGATATGGAATACCTGGTGTCCGAGCCGCTGACCGGCCTGACCGAAGCCGAGACCGCCGCGTTCATCACGACCCGGGGCATACTTCTCCCCAGCGATCTGATCAACCAGCTCTGGCAACGCACGGAGGGCAACCCCAAGTTGCTGGAACTCAGCGCGTCGGCGCTGGTGACGATGCGGCCGGAGAATCGCGAACAGTTTGTCGCCAACCTGGCGCGCAAAGGCGACATCCGCGATTACGTGATGAACAACATCTATGGGACGCTGACGCTGGAAGAGCAAACGGTGATGGGCGTCCTTGCGGTCTTCGCAGGCTCGATCGAACGCGAGGGGGCCGAAGAGATTCTAGTGCGGGTGGGCGTGCGCACTGTCGCCCAGCGTATCGATGCGCTGATCAACAAACACGTTATCAGCGAAACCGACGACGAGCATCTGCATCAGCATAGTCTGGTGCGCGATTACTGCTATCACTTGCTCAATCGGCACGAGCGCCAGCACTATCATCAACTGGCCGCCGAACATTTTGAAGCGGAGCGGAATTACCTGTCCGCCGCGCACCATCACTTCGAGCAGAAGGCATACGGCACAGCGCTGAATTTGCTGGCCGCCCATTCTCAGGCCATCATCAATACGGGCGGTGTGGCGAGCCTAATCGAGCAGCTCAATCGCTTTGATCGGCGCACGCTGAACACGGAGCAAGTTTTCGTCTTCGATCTGACCCTGGGCGATGCCCATCGCATCAAGGGCGACTATGATGAGGCGCTCACGCACTTCACAGAAGCCCGCCTGGAAGCGGTCAGCGACGCCGAACTCAGCGAAGCCCTCCACCGCCTGAGTTCCACCCACCTGAGATTGGGCGAATACCCGCAGGCTTTGGTCTTCGCGCAGGAAGCGCGCAGCGTCGCAGAGCGGTCACACAATCAGGCGGCGTATGCCAGAGCCGTTTATGACATTGGCTGGATCAATTATCGGACGAATCACCTCGATCAAGCCTACGATCATTTTAGCGAGTGCCAACGCCTTGTACAGGCCGAAGGAGACGTATTATTACAAGCCGAAGTTGACTTGGGCCTGGGCTTGATCGCCTGGAAGAAGCATCAGTTGCCGACGGCGCGCGTGCACTTTGAGCAAAGCCGGAAAATCTTTCGCACGCGCAACGAGTCCGTCCGTGAAGCGCACGCCCTCACCAACCTGGGCATGTTGTCACATAACAAAACAGAATTCAGCCGCGCGCTCGCCCTGTATCTTCAGGCGCTTGAGATTCAACAGCGCATTGGTGATGTAAACGGCTTGTACTTTACGCTCAACAACTTGGGGCATTTGCATCAGCTGGCCGAGCAACATGAATCAGCGCTTGAGTACTACCAGCAACTTAGCGATTTGGCGACTCGAACCGGTAACAAGCCCATGGCCAGCATTGCCTTCGTCGGTCTAGCCGATGGTTATCTATCGCTCAATGACACCAACCAGGCGATTGACTGTGCAGAGCAGGCCTGCCAGATTGCCGAGCAATCTGCCGGCGACCTGGAAATTGGCTTGGCCTTTCGCGCACTGGGCGAAATTCAATCGCGCCTGGGCAAGTGGCTGGAATCTCAACAAGCATTTGAACGCAGCCAACCCGCCCTGGCGGCCGCCCAGGAAGAATCCGAGCTGGCGCGCGCTCAACTCGGCTATGAGTTAGCGTCACAACAATTAGGCGATCAGCAAAGTGAAATCGCCTGATTTTTAAGGAGGGCATTGTGTCACCACCCTCGTGATCGACCATCGTCAGCCTCGCCTGCCTTACCCTGGATTCTGGCGCTTGCAATCAATATGGAGACCGTGACATGTATACTCAATACAACAAAAGCACCTTATCCGATGAAGCGCACTTTGAAGAGGGTCTGGTCGTCAGCGTCAAACGCCAGTCCGTCGTCTTGCGCGTTGTGCAGGTACCATCGCCACCCCTCAGTGAGTTAGACTCGGTCAACGACGACTTCAAGCCTGGCCGCGTTGTCGCCAACTTCGTCGTGGTGCGCGGCGACTCGCCGATGGTTGCTGTGTCCCGCTTCGCGCAGCCCATTGAAGTTCGAATCAACTATACTGAAGAGGATGTGGCCCGCTTAAGCAAAGCGATTGCCGCGTACCAGGCCCAACAGGATCCGCAAGGCCCGCCGCCGCGCGCCACCGTCGGCTATTGGGACAAAACGCACTGGGTACTCTTTAACGCAGACCAGCACAGTTTGCAGTGGGATCCAGCTGAACCCGGTATCGATCATCCAACCGTCACTGAAGCCGTAGCGATTGTCAAACTGAACGTGTGGCCAGACCCGCCGATCGGTTCCGGCCCGCCTTAACCGCTCCCGTCATTCATGCCCCCGCGCCGCGAGGTTGCCCGTCTCGCGGCGCGGCTGTTATATAATCAGGCCGCGCTGGCGTGCGCATGCGCCTTCGCGAAAGGAGCCTTATGCATTCTCGATCATTTCCACGCGGCCTGATTATCGCAGCGGGCGTCACCCTGCTGCTCGCCTTCACCCTCATCGTCACCACGGCCGCAGCGCAGCGCGATGAGCCACAATCGGCTTCACCGGCCAATCTGATTTGTTTCGCCGTCGATTACACGGTGGCCTGCGTCGAGCGGCCCGCCCTCAACGCGAGCGGCCCGCTCACCGATCAAATCCGGGCGCTGATCGAAGCCATGCTGCTTGGCCCAACGGCGAGCGAACAGGCGCAAGGTCTCCGATCGGCTTTGCCCGCCGAAACGAAACTCGTCGCTGTGCGCGTGATCGATCGGCACACCACGATCGATCTGGCGGTGCCGCAATCCTTTCTGAATCAGTTGACCGACCTTCAAGCCGAAGCGATCAATCAACAATTCAACGCCACGCTCATGCCCTACAACTTCACGTGGCTGGCCGTCAATGCGCGCGATACGTCCGGTAACTTGCGCTTAA
>JAGOBP010000471.1 GCA_017999195.1 Thermoflexales bacterium | reverse complement strand
CATTTACTACGCTCCTTGGAGGGAAATGGAGGTTGCGCCGTCGCAAGCATCTCCGTTTCCGTGTACGCCCATTGTAAGCCCGATTGGTCTGTAACACAAGGGCAAAATAAAACACCGCCCGGCCTCAGGTTTGAGGTCGGGCGGTGAGCGTGACTTGAAGTGCCGAAACTACTTCAAACTGGCCAGATAGGCGATGATGTCCGCCAAATCTTGATCGCTCAGGCTGTTGCCCAGACCAGCGGGCATGGCCGATTTTCCGTTTGCCAGATAGGTCGGGTTGTCAGACACCAGGTAGGCATTTGGATTCTGAATGCTTTCGCGGATATAGTCTGCCGCGCTCTTGCCCGGCTCACGCGTCGCACCCAGTGTGCCAATCCCGGCCAGCGACGGGCCAACCAGAATTTGACCCGGCTGCAATGAGTGGCAGGCCTTGCACGGCACGTTGCTGTTGTTGCCCGCTTTCACCTTTTGGGCGAAGAGATCCGCGCCGCGCGTGGCATCACCCGCCGGTAACGGCGTGGTCGTGTCAGAACCGGCCGGCTTAAAGTTCAACGGTACGCTCGGTCCGGCATTGGCTTCGGCTTCCCAGTTCATGACGAAGTTGACCAGATCGTTGACTTGATCATCGCGCAACGGGCCGCCGTACTGCTGACTCCAGGTGGGCATGCGCTGCGCATAACCGCCCAGCGCCGCGGCCCATTCCGATTGAACCGGCCGCCCCGCCGCGATGGTCATCTTGACGAAGTCGCGCAGCGTGCCGCCATAACCGCCCGCCTTTAACTCAGCCCAGTGCTGCGTAAACAAACCGGGATTGATCACCGGGCCTTTGCCCGCGATGCCGTCACCATTGGGGCCGTGACAGGTGACGCAGTTATTCAGGAACAGCAACGCGCCCGCTTCGATGGAGCGGCCTAATTGCGCGCGCGTTTCCACTTGCATGCGTCCCGTGCCGTTTGCTTCTTGATCGGGCAGCACACCTTCGTTGATCAACACCAACCCGGCCGCCGCAAACACACTCATGAAAACCAGAATGCCGACGAAAATTTTACCCGTCATAGTTGTTCATCCCTGGCTATTCGGCGCCGGCCGAGTAATTAGAGTCGCGATGGACATACGTATCGAGATAGAAACCCGGTTCCTGTCGCACGATGTCCGTCGGCTCTTCATCCCATCGCACCACCAGCGTCACTTGCTTGACAGTAGGCTCACCCTCGACACCTTGCGCGGCCGCGATGCGCAGTTCAGCGCGGAGGTTGGTGTAGCGCACCTCTTTGCCCTCGATGGTTTCCACAGCCGGCACAGAGTTTATCTCATGTTCCAACTCTTTCATCACCCGCTGTAGCTCAGGCGCATTATCGGGCACCAGTTCCACACTCTGCGTACTCCACGTCCCGATGAGCAATTCATCATACGGAATCGAGCGCACCGGTCCGGCCTGTTCGCCGGGCAGGAAGTGGTGACCAATTTCGATCTGGGCGGCAGTCGAGACCATAAAGCCGGGCGTGCCCATGAACGACGACACCAACATGATCCCGATCACCACGAACATCGCCGAAATGGCGAGGCGCCGATCGGCATAGCGGCGGCTGGGGTTGTAATCCAGATACGGCCACAGGATCAACAGACCCACCAGAATCGTCGGCAAAATCACGCCGTAGAAGGTCTTGTCGCCTAACTTCAACCAGCCCTGAATAAACAGGAAGTACCACGGCGCGACCGTATGCAACGGCGTGCTCTGCGGATTAGCCGCGTGTTCCAGCGGCGCGTGATAGAGGTTGAGGGCGATCGGGACGACCATGGCCGCCACGATGAGCCCGAACCACAAAATCTCGTTCGTGAAAATATCGGGCAGGAAGGGCACACGTTTATCTTGTGGCACTTTCCGCGCCGAATCCTCGCCGATATTCTCCAACTCGGGCGGCAGCGAGTGACCATGCCGCACCACTTTGTAGTAGTGAACAAAGATGAACAGGATCGCGATCAGGGGCAGCGCAAATACGTGTAACAGGTAGAACCTCAGCAAGCCGCTCGCCCCCAGATCGGGCGCGCCCTTTAACAGCAAGGCCACGGCTCGACCCACTTCCGGCGGCGGCGCCGCATCGGCCATGGACGCGCCGATGGTCACGGCCCAGTAGGCCAGTTGATCCCACGGCAGCAGATAGCCGGTGTACGACAAAGCGATCGTGATGATCAACAAGATCACGCCGGTCGCCCACGTAAACTGCCGTGGCTTCTTGTACGAGCCGGTCAAATACGTGCGGCCCATATGTAACCAGACGGCAACCACCATGCCTTCTGCGGCTAACCGGTGGATGTCGCGCATGAACTGGCCCATCGGCACATTGCTCAAAATGCGGAGCATGTTTTCGTAGGCGGTGCCGGGCGCAGGGGTGTACCACACCATCAGGAACAGGCCGGTGATGATCTCGATCAGGAACAGCGCGGTCGAGATGAGGCCCAAACGGAACGTGGGATACAACCGGGTGACGGCCTCGTGATAGAACGACGGCCAGATGTGGAAGATCGCGCCTTCCGTATGCGGCTTCACCCGCGGATTAGGCTTGCCCGCCGGATCGCCGCGCAGAATGCCGCGCACATCGTTGATGCTGAGGCCGGCCGTCAAGCGCGTAAACGTCTCATCGACTTTGAGCAACGCCGTCTTGCGCAGGCCGTGCTCTTTACGCATTTCGTTTAAGGAGGCAAACGGTTCAATTCGCATTATGCGCCTCCTGTGTAGAAGTAGCGCTTGCCCAGATCGATCTTGTCGCCGGTTTCAACGACGATCGTCAGGCTGTCGGCGTCGGCGGGCAAGGGCACGGGGCCGCCATAATTCGGCTTGCTCTTATCCGTCTCGGTCTGTGCCACCACGTCACCGTTGGCATTCAACAACTTCACCACAAAGCGATCGAGGTCGCGCGGGGCCGGGCCTTCGATGTACGTGCCGTCCAGTTCGTACTTGGAACCGTGGCACGGGCATTCAAAGCGGCTGGTCGAATCGACCCACGCATACAGACACCCCAGATGCACGCACACGCGGTACAGCGCCACCAGGCCCTGCTGGCCCCCGCTGCTTGCGGCATTGTTCGGGCCGACGTTTGCCAGCCAGACTTTTACATCCGGGAAGGCCACAGGCGGACTATCGGGCTGTGGCAATTTCTCGGCCACCGCGCCAATCGTCTTGCGTCCGCCAAACTCGCCTTCACGGAAACGCGGCAACGCAAACAAAAAGATCGCGCCGCCAAACTGCGCCATAAACAGCGCCATGGATGCACCCCAGACGTAGTTCAAGAACTCGCGTCGTGAAATGCCACGCGCTTGCTGTGCTGCAGGCTCAGCCATAAACACTCCTCCTGAGATTGGCAATGCATTGGGCTTGAATGAGGGTACTGCAAACAAACCAATCGAGTGGCTAACCCGACTGCTCCCTTGGAGGTTACATATATCACAAACATACACCGCTGTCAACACAAAAATTGACTTGCAGTGTGCGGCGTGCCTTGACTTTAAGCGCGCGCCCGCGCATAATACGCTCACTATTCTGGGCTATTGACCTTATGAGCGATCAAAGCAACTTCGACGAAACCCTCACCGCCGTACGGTCCGCGCTCGATCGGGGTGCGGTGCGCGACGCGATCGATGTGCTGGAACGCTTGCGGCCGCCCGATCAAGCCGAAGTCTTTGAAGAGCTGGACACGTCCGATCAAGCCGCGCTGCTGCCCGGCCTGGAACCGATCGAGACGGCGCACTTACTGGAAGAACTCGGCGACGACGAGGCCGCCGATGTGGCCGAACGGCTGGATGCCACCACGCTGGCGCACATCGTCGATGAGATGGACCCGGACGAGGCTGCCGACCTGCTGGGCGACCTGACGCCTGATCTGGCGCGGCAAACGCTGGCCCAGATGGAAGAGGCCGCCGAAGTCCGGCCGCTGCTGCTGCACGCCGACGATTCGGCCGGCGGCCTGATGACGTCGGAGTTCCTGCT
>JAGOBP010000470.1 GCA_017999195.1 Thermoflexales bacterium | reverse complement strand
TGCGCACGCCGATGACGAGCATCAAGGGCTACGCCGATCTGTTGTTGATGGGCGCGGCGGGCCAGGTGAATGATACACAGCAGCGCTTCTTGAGCGTGATCAAATCCAACGCCGATCGGTTGTCGATCTTGGTGAATGATCTGTTGGACATCAGCCGCATCGAGAGCGGGCGCGTGAAGTTGGATCTGAAGCCGTTGTCGATCGAGTCGGTGATCGAGCAGGTAGCAACCACGCTGCGCGGCAAGATCGACGAGAAGAACCTGACATTGCGACTATCGCTGCCGGAAGAAGAACTGCCGCGCGTGTACGGTGATCGCGATCGGGTGATTCAGGTGTTGACCAACTTGGTCAGCAACTCGTACCAGTACACGCCGCCGGGCGGCACCATTACGGTGCGCGCGCGCTTGACCGAACCGCGCTTGCCCGCAGGCAATGCGACACCCGCTGGCCCGATGGTGCAAATCGACGTGAACGACACCGGCATTGGTATTACGCCGGAAAATCAGCCCAAAGTGTTTGAGCGGTTCTTCCGTGTGGATGATCCCAATGTGCAGGAATTCCCGGGCACCGGTCTGGGTCTGGCGATTGTGCGCTCGCTGGTGGAGATGCACGATGGCCGCATCTGGCTGGAAAGCACCGTCGGCGTCGGCACGACCTTCTCGTTTACGCTGCGCGCGGTGGTGAACGAACCGATCGAGGCGCTGCTGGTCCCCGAGGTTATCGCGCCAGAGGTTGTAACACTGCCACCGCCAACCATCGTAGCGACACCGGAGACGGTTGACACGGTCGTCGCGCAGGAAGTGAGTCGTCAGTTGGAGCCGGTGACGACCAACGGCCATCGGCACATTCTGGTGGTCGAGGACGATCGGGACATTGCGGAATTGATCAGCCGCAGTCTGGCCACCAGCGGTTATGAAGTTACCGTAGCCAGCCGCGCTAAAGACGCCATCGATCTGGCGCGGACGCGCAAGCCCGATCTGATTACACTGGACATTTAT
Source organism: Thermoflexales bacterium (assembly GCA_017999195.1). Classification (GTDB taxonomy): domain Bacteria; phylum Chloroflexota; class Anaerolineae; order Fen-1058; family Fen-1058; genus JAGOBP01. The sequence continues at coordinate 2,988 of JAGOBP010000470.1, read as the reverse complement.
TTGCCCGATGCCGACGGCTTTGAGGTCTTGCAATATCTCAAGACCGATAGTGTCACGGCGGCGATACCGGTCGTGATTGTGTCGGTGATGCCCGATCAACGCGAAGGACTGCGCTTGGGCGCGGTGGATTATCTGACCAAGCCCATCGATCCGGCGCGACTGGTGTTGTCGGTGAATCGCGTGCTGCACGGCCCCGGCAAGGTGCTGGTCGTCGATGACGATCGCGATACGCGCGACATGCTGCAAGCGGCCTTGGAACAGCGCGGCTTTACCGTCGTGCTCACCTCCAGCGGCAAGCGCGCGGTGATGCTGGCGCGGCAGGAAAGCCCGGACTTGATTTTGTTGGATCTGAAATTGCCCGGCATGGATGGCTATGAAGTCTTGCAACGCTTGAAGGGGGCCAGCGACACGGCCGATATTCCCGTGGTGGTGATTACGGGCAGTTTGACGGATGAAGAAGTGAAGCAGAAGAAAGTGCTGTCGCTGGGGGCGGCGCGCTTTTTGACGAAGCCATTTGCAGTCGATGAACTGGTGTCTGAGATCGATATGGTCGTAGGCACACACGTGGGCGGGCAGGCCAGGGGAGAATGATCGACCGTCGGGAGTGTCGATGGTTCGTCCGCCCAGCGATGGGGATTACTCTATGACAAAGATACTGATAGCTGAAGACGAGCGCGATATTCGCGATCTAGTGGCCTTTAGCCTGCAATTTAGCGGGTTTACGGTGGTGCAGGCGTCTAATGGAGCCGAGGCAGTAGAACGCGCGCAGGTGGAATTGCCGGATTTGATCCTGATGGATGTGCGTATGCCCAAGATGACGGGCTATGAAGCCTGCCGCGCCTTGAAACTCATCCCGGCCATGCGGGATATTCCGGTGGTGTTTCTGTCGGCCAAGGGGCAAGAGAGCGAGATTCAGACCGGGCTGGATGCAGGCGCGGAAGAGTACATCTTGAAGCCGTTTGCGCCCGATGAATTGGGGAAACAAGTCAAGGCGGTCCTCGATCGGGTGGCGGCGCGTAACGATGCGGCCCGTCGCGCCCAGGCCAGGGCTTAGTGATTACTGGATTGAGTGTGCTGTGAGCGCAATTATCATTGAGAGCGGATTGGTGCATTACGAAGCGCTGGGTCGTGGCCGGCCGCTGATCTTTCTGCACGGCTGGTTAGGCTCGTGGCGCTATTGGATGCCGACGATGGAGAATCTATCGGATCGGTATCGCACCTATGCCTTCGATCTGTGGGGCTTTGGCGACTCCGATCGAAACACGAACCGCTATCAAATTGAATCCTACGTGGCGCAACTCGATCAATTCATGGAGCAGCTGGGCATTATGAAGGCGTGCCTGGTGGGGCATGCGCTGGGCGCGGCGGTCGCCATGCTGGCCGGGGCGTTGTGGCCCGAGCGTGTCGATCGGGTGATGGCGATCAGCACACCGCTGTCGGCGGGCGCGCTGAATAAGCGGCTGACGCAGCCCGGCAGCAGTTCGCTGATTGATCGGGTGTTGGGCCGTCGCGCGGTGGGGCAGTATCCTGAAGTCGATATGGAAGCCATCAAGACCGATCCGGTGGCAATCACCAACAGCGCCCGATCGCTGATCAACATGGATCTGCGCCAGGTGTTCGATCAATTGCGAATGCCGCTGTTGATGGTGTACGGCGAAAAAGACCCCTTTGTCGGCCCGTTGCCGCCCGAGGAAGTCAGCCGCTTCGATACGAACATCCGGCCCATCGGGCTGGGCGAGTCCGGCCACTTCCCCATGCTGGATGAGGCCAGTAAATTCCAGCGCTTGCTGCGCGATTATCTGGAAGCCAAGCCGGCGGACCTGGGTGCACTGGCCTTGAAGGAAGAATGGCGACGCCGGATGCATTGACACTGGTCAATGACAAAATGAGTGGGCTGGGGTAAAATTGGCGGCATATTATCAGAACTGATGAAGGAGCAAGATGGCAAGTCCAACCGTGGTCACGGATGAAACGTTTGAGGCGCAAGTGTTGAAATCCAATCAGCCGACGCTGGTGGATTTCTGGGCGATCTGGTGCGGGCCATGCAAGATGGTGGCGCCGGTGGTGGATGAGTTGGCGCGCGAGAATGACGGCAAAATGAAGGTCATGAAGCTGGACGTGGACGAGAATCAAAACACGGCCATGCAGTATGGCGTGATGAGCATTCCGACGCTGATTTTGTTCAAGGACGGCAAGCCTGTAGAGCGGATTGTGGGCTTTAAGCCCAAGGGTGATCTGGCCAAGAAGATTTTGCCGCACCTGGGCTAATTGAGGCTGGACGAGCAGATGGTCGGCGCGGGCTTCTCTTACCGGAGAAGCCCGCTGTTTGTTATGGTGCGCGATAATTGCGGCGAAATCATGACATTTAGCACTGATTGGCCGGGCCGCCTCGGCCTTAAAATAGGGGCGTTGTGGCTCACCCTAATCTGTCGGGAACTGTGACGCTATGAAGATTTGGACATCGATCGGGTTGATGTTGGCCGCCGGCTTGAGTTTGATCGGCTGCGCGCCGCAAATCATCCTGCAAGATCGGCCGGTGGAAGTGACCCGCCAGGTCGAGGTGACGCGGCAGGTGGAAGCCACGCGCGTGGTTGAGGTGGCCGGGGCGATGCCCACGCTGACGCCCACGCCGTCGCCGTCAATGATCATGACCAACTCGCTGCACGCGACCACCAACGGGCAAGCCTACTTTTATGCGAAAGAGCAGGGCGGTTTGGAGCAGTTGATCAATCGGCCGTATGATCAACTGAAGTGCCGCACGTGCCATACCTTATATAATCGGCCCGATCGCGCCGGGCAGATGCGCTGTGAGTCGTGTCATATCGATCAGACGCAAGCGGCCGCGCCGCCGCAGGCCGCCGTGCGCTTGCCCTATTTCCCGGATGACGGGCGCGATCAAGGCTGTCTGGCCTGTCATCAACGGCAAAACTATGAGATTCTGGCGACGGATGAAGACGGCATCCCGTCTGTGACCGACGTGCATCGCAG
>JAGOBP010000028.1 GCA_017999195.1 Thermoflexales bacterium | reverse complement strand
AAGCCGTGTGGCAAGCCGAGTCGCGGTTGGTGCGCGACGCGATCGTGCCGATGGCGGCCTTTGCGGCCGTGACCGACAAACTCAAAGTCGGGTCGGGCGTCATCAACAACTGGACGCGCAACATCGGTTTGCTGGCCGCCACCTTCCTGACGTTGGACGACCTCGCGCCCAATCGCGTCATCTGCGGCATCGGTGCGTGGTGGGACCCGCTGGCGCGCAACGTCGGCATCGAGCGCCGCAAGCCGCTGTTGGCCATGCGCGAGACCGTCGAAGTGATGCGGCGCTTGCTGCGCATGGAGCGCGTCACCTTCCACGGCGAATTCCATCACGTTGACGGCATCGAACTCGATGTGGTACATGGCCGCCGCGAGCCGCGCAATGTGCCCATCATGATTGGTGCGACGGGCGACGCCATGATGGAACTGACCGGCGAAATCGCCGACGGCGCAGTGCTGAACTATTGCGTGCCGCCCGAATACAACAACAATGCCTTGCGCCTGCTGGAAAAGGGCGCGAAGAAAGCGGGCCGCAACTGGCTCGATCTGGATCGGCCGCAGTTGATCGTGTGCTCGGTCGACAACGATCACGCCAAGGCCCTGGACGGCGCGCGCGGCCTGTTGACGCAATACCTGGCGCAGCAACCGCACATCGCCAAAGCCAGCGGCGTCGGCGAAGATGTCGTCAAGCAGATTCAATCGATCTTGGGCTGGCCTGCCACCAAAGAGCAGATCCAGGCCGCCAAGAAGTTCGTGCCCGATGATCTGGTGGAGCGCATCACGGCCAGCGGCTCGCCCGATGCGGTGCGCGCCAAGGTGCAAGAATATCGTAACAACGGCTGCACTTGCCCCATTCTGTATCCCTTGGGCGATGCGCGGCTGATGATCGATACGTTCGCGCAGAACTGAGTCTTTGAAGCGTAACCGATTGTTTGGCGAGGGCCTATCTCACGGCGGCCCTCGCCATTTTTTTATCATCACATCACCGCCAGGTGGTAGTCAAGGGAGACTACGCATGTCAATTCGACGGTTGTTTCAGCGGATCGTGGTGCTGGTGCTGGCTGTCAGCGTCATAACGTCGGGCGGCGCGTTGGCGCAGCGCGATCAAGGCCCGGGGGTTCAACCGGCGGCCGATAGGCCAGCTGGCCCGATCGGGCCGTGGCAGATTGTCGAGGTCGTATCGCCCGAAGACACGGGCGACGACAAACAACCCGATCGCGCCGGGTGGCCGATCGAGCGCGCGCCCTACGCCCCCAACGATCAAGATTTACAGAGCGAGACGGAACCCAACGACACCGCCGCCCAGGCCACGGCACTGGCCGGTAGTAACCTGGTCATCCGAGGTAATATCTTTCCCAACAACGATGTCGATTACTTTGCCTTCACGGCCGCGGCGGGCGATCGGATCTATGCGGCCACCATGACGTCGCTCAGTCCGTCCAACACCGACACGGTGCTGGACCTTGTCGGGCCGGACGGCGCAACCGTGCTCGAAACCGACGACGAAGACGGCACGTTCAGCTCCAACTCATCTTCGATCGCAGGCGGTGTCATTGCCACTACGGGGACGTACTATCTACGGGTGCGCGCCTTCACTGCCACCACGCAAGTCCGACCGTATCATCTCTACTTGCGTGTCCAGAGCGGCAGCCCCGTCGCTGAAGTTGAGCCAAACAACGCGGTTCCGCAGCCCTTGCCGGTCTCCGGCTGGGTGGCCGGCACGATCACCGCCACGACCGATATGGACTTCTATTCAATCAATCTGAACGCGGGCGACACCGCCTTCATCAGCCTCGATCTCGATCCCGAGCGCGACGCGGTGGAGTGGAACGGTGCCACCGGCCTGGGGCCGTTTAACGGCCTCATCCTGGTCGTCAATGATGCGGGCGTGTTGACGCCCGATTCCGAAGCATTCTTTATGACCGTGAAAAACACTGGCGTCTACCAGGTGCTGGTGTATGACGCGACTGGTACAACGGCTTCTGGCACATATCACCTCAGCGTCAGCATCCATCCGGCGGCGGCCCAGACCTGCACCACCTACACCGGCCTCGGTGGGCCACTGCCCCCTGGGGGCATCACCGACTTCGCGCTGTCTATCCCCGGTCATCCGCGCATTGCCGATCTCAACGCCTCAATCGTCCTGACGCACACCAACCTGCCCGATCTGGACGTGGTGCTGATGTCGCCCGCCGGCAATGAGAATGCCCTGTTTACGGACATCGGTGACAGTTCGCAAATCTCAATGAATGTCGGCCTGGACGATGAAGCGGGTATCCCGATCAGCTCATTCGTTGTGGTGGCAGGCATGGTCGCCCAACCTGAGAAAGACTACCGCCTCGATTGGTTCGACGGCGAAGACGCGGGCGGCCTATGGAAACTGAGATTCCGCATCGATTCCCCTGGTAACCGCGGCATGCTGCAAAGTTGGAGCCTGACGGTGTGTGAAGCGCCACCCCCGCCCAGTTGCCCGGTCGGCTCGCTGCCGGTCACCGTCTACACGTCCGGCTTTGAGGCGGATGACGGCGGCTTTACGCACTCTGGCACGCAAGATGAGTGGGAACGCGGCCTGCCCGCCCTCACGCCCATCACCACCTGCAATAGCGGCGGCAACTGCTGGAAGACCGATCTGGACAACACCTACGACGCCAGCAGCAGCCAGGATTTGTTATCACCCAATATCAGTCTCGCCGGCTTAACCGGGCCGGTGATCGTGACCTGGGCGCAGAAATACCAGCTCGAAACGGCCACCTTCGATCACGCCTCTGTGGATGTGCGGCAAGTCGGCGGGGCGAATCCCCGGCGCCTGTGGCAGTGGCTGGGGCCTACGCAGCAAACGACGGTCTACTCGCCCACGACGACGCTCAATCAAAGCGGCGGCTGGGGCACGCACTCAGCCGACATCAGCAGCTACGCCGGGCAGAACGTCGAGCTGCTCTTCCATCTGGACAGCGATACCACCGACCAATTCGGCGGGCTGGCGGTCGATGATGTCACGGTCACGGCCTGTCAGCCCATTGCGGCCGCCATTACGCTCAACAAGACCGTCGGTACCGATCCTGCGGTCTGCGCCACGACCGACAACGTCACCCTGCCCATCGGCGGTGGGGAGGTCACGTATTGTTACGAAGTGAAGAATACGGGCAACATCCCGCTGGAGTCGCAGACCCTGGTCGATAGTGAATTGGGCACCGTGCTCAATAACTTCCCGTACACGCTCAACCCGGGAGCCAGCGCCTTCATCACCGCGTCGGCGACGATCACGCAGACGACGGTCAACACTGCTACGTGGACGGCCTTCAATCCAGGGCCAACCAATACGGCGGAGGCCACCGACACGGCCATCGTCGTTGTACCCGCCGCGGTGCCGTCGATCTCGCTGGACAAGACCGTCGGCACTGACCCCGCGGCCTGCGCCGCGACCGATCAGATCACCCTGCCCACCGGCGGCGGCCAAGTCACGTACTGCTATGAAGTCAAAAATACCGGCAACGTCACGTTTACACTCCACAACTTGGTTGACAGCGCACGGGGCACAATCCTCAACGATTTTCCCTACGAGCTGGCGCCGGGGGCCAGCGCCTTCCTGACTGATTCAACCACCATCACGCAGACGACGATCAACACCGCCACGTGGACGGCCTTCAATCCGGGGCCAACCAATACGGCCGTGGCCACTGACACGGCCACCGTCAATGTGCCCGTCTCGCTGCCGTCGATCTCACTCAACAAGACGGTGGGCACCGACCACGCGGCCTGCGCCGTGACCGACAATATCACCCTGCCCGCCAGCGGCGGCCAGGTCACGTACTGTTACGAAGTGAAGAATACGGGCAACATCACCTTGACGCGACACAACTTGATCGACAGTGAACTGGGCACACTCCTCAACGATTTCCCCTACTCGCTGGCGCCGGGGGCCAGCGCCTTCCTGACCGAGTCAGCGACGATCACCCAGACCACCATCAACACGGCCACGTGGACGGCCTTCAATGCCGGGCCGGTTGATACGGCGAGTGACCTCGATACGGCCACGGTCACGGTCGAACTCTATCGCTTGTATCTGCCGCTGATGCGACGTTAACACGTTGGTTTTCCAGACCCGATCGGCCACCCGCGCCCGATCGGGTCTTTTTTATCGTTGGCAACCGCCGAGCGGCATGGTATAACTTTTGAGGTGCATTATTCCAATCAAGAGGACTACGGAGATGAGCAGCATGTTTGAAACACTACAAGGCCAGCAATTTATCAATCTCACGACGTATCGCAAGAACGGCCAGCCGGTCGTCACCACGGTCTGGTTCGCGCAGGAAGGCGATCGGATTGTAGGCACGACCCAGGCGCAGTCGGGCAAAATCAAGCGGATGCGGGGCACGCCCAAAGTCAGCCTCGCGCCCAGCACCTTCGACGGCCAAGTCTTGGGTGAAGCGCTGGATGGCACAGGCCGCGTGCTATCCGCCGAAGAAGCCCCGATTGCAGAAGCGGCGCTGCGCGGCAAGTACGGCGCGCAATATGATCAGGTCACGGCCAACAGCCAGCGCGCCACGCGCGTATTCTGGGAAGTGACCCCCGTGTAGACAACCGACATCAGTCGGCATTCAAAAAACTGCCCCGATCGAATCGATCGGGGCAGTTCTGTTTACTGCGATATTCAGCGCAAGACCAGCGGCAGGTACAACCGTCCACCGGGTTTGCCCACTGCCCAGTCATAGGCCAGATTGCTAATGCCGCCCAGCGTAACCGTGTTGGCTGTCGTCGTGGTCTTGTCGCACACCCACTCAGGTACAGCCGTATCAAAGTAGCAAACGGTCGCCTGGTTCGCAGGGTTGACGGTATTGAGCAACGTCAGCGATACGGTGTAACTATTGCCGGTTGGGAGTATGGTCCAATACCGGCCCGTCACGGTTTGGCCGGTCGCGGCCGGGTGATTGGTCCCGACTTGATCAACCGCGACCGAGGACAGCGTTCCCTTGACCGTGACGGAGATCGTCGCGCCCGTCAGGCCCAGCGTGTAGACGCTGGCGGTAGGCATGGCCTTGTTCTTGCGCAGCGTGCCGTTGTTCGTCAGCACACCCGCAACGCTGGCATTGTTGGCGTCCACCGTCTCCACCAGCGTCGTGCCCGGATTGACCGTGAGATTGTTGAAGGTGGTCGACTGATCGAGTTTGAGATTTTGCGTCGTACCGCCCGCAAAAGTGACTGTGCCCGACAACACCGTAAACGTCCCAAAAGTGCGGGTGAAATCGCCGGTCACGGTGATATCCCCGATGCGGAACGTGCCGCTGCCGGCCGTAACATCATCGAAGGTCACGGCGCTGGTCGCGCTGAAGTCAGCGAGGCCACCATTGACCTGCGTGGTGCTGATGGCATAGGTACTGCCTGTCTTGAAGTTCACCGTGCCACTTGAGAAAGTGACCGCGCCCGCGCCGGACAGGCTGCTGCCCGCGTTGAAGTTAAACGTGCCGCTGCCCGCAAATTGCGCCAAAGTGCCGGGGGCCAACGTAATGGCACCGGTGATATTGCCGGTTGTGCCTGTGTTGGGATTGAAATACACCGTGCCCCCTTGAAGCGCGAAACTGCCGCTTTGACTGTAAGTGGCATAGATGTACGTGTAGCCGTTGCTGACCAATGACTTGGTAATCGCGCCGCTGTTGTTGAACGAGCCGCCGCCGGTGCTATAGGTCAGCTGGCCCGTGCCGGTGTGGTTGAGTTGCAGTGAAGCCCCGGCCTGATTGTTGAAGACCGCACCGTTGTACAGCGTCATGTAAAACGAACCGCCGCTGACAGTAGCCGAGCCCGCATTGTTGAGGATGCGTCCGTCCAGCGTGACACTGCTGGCGGGCATATCCAGTGTGCCGGTCACCGTGGTGGTTCCCGACCCCGACAGTGTGCCGCCCGTCCACGTCATCGCCGTGCTGCTGAAGTTATCCGCGCCGGTCAGCGTGCCGTTTGACAGCGTCACGCCGTTGAAGGTCTGCGCCGTGCCCGTGTTCAGATTCACCGTGCCGCCGCTCACTGTCATGTTCGACAGGCTATAGGTGCCGCTGATGAAGTTGGCCGTGCTCCCGCTGAACACGCCGCTGCCCGCACCCGTAATGGTGGTCGCAAAGTTGAGCGTGCCGCTGCCCGCCACTTGCAGCGTCGCACCGTTGGCGATGCTGAACGGCCCGCTGTGATTGCTGGTGGTGGCCGTAGCCGGGCTAAGGTAGAGCGTGCCAGCATTTACCGTCACACTGCCACTATTGTTGAACGGCACATAAATGTACGTGATGCCGGTGCTGGCCACCGTCTTGGTGATCGCACCCGCATTGTTGAAGGTGCCGCCGCCCGTGCTGTACGTGAACTGGCCCGTGCCGGTGTGCGTCACTTGCAGAGCCGCCCCCGCTTGATTGTTGAAGACCGCACCGTTGTACATCGTCAGATAAAACGAGCCGCCACTGACGGTAGCCGAGCCCGCATTGTTGAAGGTGCGTCCGTCCAGCGTGACACTGCTGGCGGGCATATCCAGTGTGCCGGTCACCGTGGTGGTCCCCGACCCTGACAGCGTGCCGCCCGTCCACGTCATCGCCGTGCTGCTGAAGTTGTCCGCGCCGGTCAACGTGCCGCTGGACAGCGTCACGCCGTTGAAGGTCTGCGCCGTGCTCGTGTTCAGGCTCAGCGTGCCACTGCTCACTGTCAGGTTGGGCGAGCTAAAGCTGACGCCTACAGCAAACGTCACCGTTCCGCCGCTCACCGTGGTATTGGGCAAATTGTACGCGCCGCTATTGAAGTTAGTTGTGCCGCCGCTGAAGATGCCGCTGCCCAAACCGGTTACGTTGGTCGCAAAATTGACCGTGCCGCTGCCCGCCACTTGCAAGGTCGCGCCAGTGGCGACACTGAATGGACCGCTGTGATTGCTGGTCGTGGCCGTAGCCGGACTAAGGTAGAGCGTCCCGGCATTCACCGTCACACTGCCGCTATTGTTGAACGGCACATAAATGTACGTGATGCCGGTGCTGGCCACCGTCTTAGTGATCGCACCCGCATTGTTGAAAGTGCCGCTGCCCGTGCTGTACGTGAACTGCCCTGTGCCGGTGTGCGTCACTTGCAGAGCCGCCCCGGCCTGATTGTTGAAGACCGCACCGTTGTACATCGTCAGATAAAACGAGCCGCCGCTGACGGTAGCCGTGCCTGCATTGTTGAAGGTGCGTCCGTCCAGCGTGACACTGCTGTTGGCCATGCCCAGCGTGCCGGTCACCGTGGTGGTCCCCGACCCCGATAGCGTGCCGCCCGTCCACGTCATCGCCGTGATGCTGAAGGTGTCCGCGCCGGTCAGCGTGCCGCCCGATAGCGTCACTCCGTTGAAGGTCTGCGCCGTGCCCGTGTTCAGGCTCAGCGTGCCGCTGCTCACCGTCAGGTTGGGCGAGTTGAAGCTGACGCCCGCGGCAAACGTCACCGTTCCGCCGCTCACCGTGGTAGTGGGCAAATTGTACGCGCCGCTGTTGAAGTTAGTTGTGCCGCCGCTGAAGATGCCGCTGCCCAAACCGGTTACGTTGGTCGCAAAATTGACCGTGCCGCTGCCCGCCACTTGCAAGGTCGCGCCAGTACCGACACTGAATGGACCGCTGTGATTGCTGGTCGTGGCCGTCGTCGGGCCAAGATAGAGTGTGCCGCCATTCACCGTCACACTGCCGCTGTTATTGAACGGAACATAGAAATAGGTGAAACCGTTGCTGCTGGCGGTCTTCGTGATCACACCCGCGTTGTTAAACGTGCCGCTGCCGGTGCTGTACGTAAACTGCCCTGTGCCCGTATGATCGAATTGCAGCGATGCGCCCGCTTGATTGTTAAAGACCGCGCCGCCATACATGATCAGGTAAGCGGAACCGCCGCTCACGATGCCTGTACCGGCATTGTTCAACGTCCGACTGTCCAGCGTGACGTTGCTGTTAGCCATATTCAGTGCGCCGGTTACGGTGGCCGAAGTGCTCGCACCCGACAGGGTGCCGCCCGTCCAGTTGTACGTGGTGATGGTGAAGTCATCGAAGCCAGTCAGCGTGCCGCCCGAGTGGGTCACGGTCTTGAGCGCGACGGGTGCCCCCGTGCTCAGGTTTAACGTGCCCGAACTCAGCGTGAGAATGTTACCCGTGCTGAAACTGGTGCCGGGCGCAAACACCACCGTCGCGCCGCCTACGGTCGTATTGGTGACGCTATACGTCCCCGTGTTGTAGTTGACCGTCCCGCCGGTAAACAAGACCGTGCCCGTACCGGTGATGACACCGTCCACATTGAGTGTGCCGCTTGAATGTTGAAGGCTGGCACTGGCCGAAGTGGTGCGCCACGTGCCCGTGTTGGTATTGGTCGCACTGCCGGCCGGACTCATTTGAAACGTGCCATTGGCCACGGCCACGCTGCCGCTGTTGTTGAACGGCGCGTAAATATAGGTGAAGCCGCTGCTGGCAAACGTCTTGGTAATGTAACCGTTGTTGTTGAACGTGCCGCTGCCGGTGCTATATGTGATCTGCCCGCTGCTGGTGTGCGAGAACTGCAGCGATGCCCCGGCCTGATTGGTGAACACCGCGTTGTTGTACAGGATCAGGTACACCGAGCTGCCGCCAAAGGTAGCCGATCCGGCGTTGATCAACGTGCGCCCATCCAGCGTACAACTGCTGTTGCTCATGTCCAACGTGCCGTTGACCGTAGTCGTGCCGGCGTCTTTGAACGTGCCGCCCGTCCAGGTCATGGTGGTCACGACCAGGTTTGAATTGCCTTGAATAGTGCCACCTGAAAAAGTCAGCGTGCCCAGCGTCACATTCGAGGTTAAGGTGATCGTGCCGCTGCTGACGATGGCCGTATCCGCTGCGCCTGGCACACCTCCCGCACAGCCCGTCCACTTCGTCGGATCATTCCAATTACCGACTGCGCTGCTGGTCCACGTGCAGATGGCCTGTGGTGCAGTGCGTTGATTGCCCAGCGGCTGAGCCTCCGCCACTTGTCCGGCAACAGCCAGACCGATCAAGATCAAAACGGCTACGAACCCCCATCGACGTTGCATGCTTCTCCCTCCGCTAGTTGGTGTGTTAGGTGAGTGCTGTGTGTGGCCCGACGGTTACAGCCCAGGTTGAAGTCGCCTGGAAAATCATGCCGATTGAAGCGCAGTCACCTCCCTTAATCCGCCGTGTAGTCCGATCGGCCACCCCGCCCGATCGGGTTGCCCGATAGATGCAGGCTGCTCCCGTATCTTCAAAAGGGTAACATGCTTTGTCGTGGGTTGTGTTATCGGTTGGTCGGAATTCGGTAAAAATTCGGTGACAATTCAAATAAAAACGCCCCACTCGGCTTGAGTGGGGCGTTATTAGAGCGCTAAAGTTACGGCGCGGCGGTAGGCGTGATCGGGACAGTGGCACTGACGGGTTCGGTCGTAGTCACAGGCGCAGTGGATGTGACCGGCTCAAGCGTAGGCGCAGCGATCGGCGTGGGTGCAGCCGCAACCAGGAACGTATCGAGTTTGGCCGTGACATAGCCATCGACGTTGAAGCCCGCGACACTTACGTAGTACGTCGAATCCGACGAGATGACGGGATAGTTGCCGTCCGCATCTTTCGTACCGATCTTCAAGGTGCTCACTTTGGTGCTGGCCGTGTCCGACAAAATCACTGTCACGGTGGCCGTGGGCTTATCCAAACCATATTCCGGCTTGGCGGTCTTGCCCAGCGGCTTCACCATCGTGATCGAACTCAGGCGCGCCAACAGCGTGACAGCACTATCGGGATTGAAGGTCTGATCGGCTGTTAGACCTTTCAGCGTCCATTGATTGGCAGCGCCCTGCGTGAACTCGAATTTGCCTTGCGCATTCTCAATCGTCGCCGACAAAATCTTGTCTTGCGGCACACTTACATAGGCCGCATCGATCCAGCCCGCAACCGCCGTTGACGCTTCAAAACTATTCAGGCCGCGCGCCAGATACACCTCGTCTTGCCCGTTGACGCGCACATGCGTCGCGCCGCCCGAGGCCGAACCCAGATACAGCGTCTTGACACTGCCATCCGCCAGCGTCAGATCGACCTGGCGCACATAGGCCGCTTGGGCTACTTGCAAACGCGCATGACTGTTGGCGGTGCGCGTCACCAGCGGATCGGTCTTGAGGCCGATCAGTTTTTCGACGAACGCGGTGATCTTGTCGGGACTGGCGGCAAAATCATCGGCTGCGGGCAAGACCCACGTGCCATTTTTCTTGGCTAAAGAAATTGGTTGGCCGCCCTGCTCTTGAATCGTCAGGCCCGTCACATCAGTCGCTTGCAACGTCCCTAACAACGGCGCGGCCGCTGACTGCGTCGGCAGCACGCGCGGCACAAACACCACCGCCGCGATGATCAGTTGCACGGCCAGCACGCCCGCTAAAATTCGATTGCGTTGAGTCATGGTCACTTGTTTCCTTGTTTCCTTGTCTACTTTTCTACTTGCACCAACTCGATCGGCCGTTCGTTGCGACGCCGGGTATACCACAGCCCGCCGATACCGATCAACGCCGCGAGCGCGACTACATAGTTCACAATCTCCAGCGTCGATTGTTCGCGCTCTTCCATCGGGCGCAGGACGCGCGTGGTCGTGCCGCGCGATCGAATCGTCAACAGATCGAGGTCTTCCACCGACCAGTCCACCGCGTTCTGCATGAATTGCAGATTGTTCAAGTAGCGGTCTTGCGACACGCGCGACGACAACTGCAAGATCACATCGTCCACAAACTCGCCGCTGCCGATGACCACCAGGCGCGCCGTATCGGGCGACGACTCGATCAGGCTGGAGGTCTGTGGCGCGGGCGTCGGCGTGGGCGGCGCATCCGGTGTCGTCGGCGCAGCGGCCGCATCGGTCGCTTGCAACGGCGACGGCTTGCCCTTGAAGTAACTGTCGAACACACCGCGCACGGATACTGCCAGCGCAAATGACTTGCGGTCGCCTTCGATCAAATAGCCGGTGTCGGGATACAGTTGATTATTCGGCTGAATCTCCGTGCTGGTGCGCAGCCACGCCTGATCGGTGGACTTCAACAGCACGCTCGTTTGCCGAGTGGTATTCTTCGTTTCATCCAGCGTGATGGGCGATGCAAAGTTCACCGTCACGGCGGGCAGCCGCGACACGATCGGGCTGCTGGCATCCCTCCCGGCAGGCCGCACATCGGCAAAGAACGGGAAACTCACCAGTTCGATCTGCTGCACTTGGAAGCCGCCCACATTGCGCGCCACCTGCACCGGAAATGGCTCGTTTTGCGGGTCCATCACCAGCGATTGACCGACGTTGATGCCATACGCCTCCAACATCTCGCGCACGCCATTGCTGATCGGCGCGAGACCCAGCCCGCCCTGCGACGCATCGATGGCATAGTTGCCCGCGGCCACAATCACCGCGCCGCCGCGCATGAGATACTGGTCAATGGCATAGCGTTCTTTGTCGGTCATGTTTTGCGGCGCGACGACGACCAGCACATCCACATCGGGCGGCACCTGGCCGCTAGTCAAATCCGTCGGGCGCACGGTGTAGTCCTGGCTCAATTGCTGTTGCAGCGATTGCCACGTTTGCAGCGGCGGCTGCTGTTGACCAAATTGATCGAACTGCGGCTGCGCGGGCGGTGTCCACAAGCCGATCACTTTGAGGAAGCCCGACGACGACCGCTTGAGCGCGGACTCGATGGCGGTTTTCACCGAGGCTTCACTAAAGTCTTGCGCCGGATAAATCACTTGCGTCTGATCGCCGATGGTCAACAGCATGTCCAGATAGTACGATTGATCGGAGAACAGCGACACCGGAATCGGCTGAAGTTTGAACGTATCACGCAGCGTGCGCCGATCGATCGTCGCACCCGCCGCATCAGGATCGACCATCTCAAACGTGAATTTGCCGCCCGCTTGTTTGGCGATGTCGTCGGCCACCTTCTTGATCGTGTCGGGCACGGTCTTCAGGCTGCTGGGCAGTGTGGCGGGCGTGGTGATCAACTGCAACTTCACGGGCTCTGTCATGGTCGCAAAGATCGAATCGACGCTCTGGAAGCCGTACACGACTTTCTTGATCGAGCGAGTCAGATCGTATTCCAGATTGCGCAAGTGGACGTTGATCGTGCCATCCCGATTGGACGATACCTCGATCAAGTCCCGGAAATTCAGCACCACGTTTTGATCGCCGTAGCGCACCAAAATATCAAAATAAGCGTTGATGACCGAAGCTTCAAAGCGCCCCGACACTTGCAGCGGCGTGGGCTGAATGCCGTAGGTCTGCGCGGCCTCTTGCTCAACGGCGGGATCAGTCGCGGGATCAACCACATCGGCGGTGACTTTGCCGCCCGACGCAATGCCATATTCTTTGAGCAGGTCACGAATCTGCGGTACCAGCGGCGCGAGCAAAGGATGCGTCTTCTCGCTGAGGTAGGCGCGAATGACCAGCGGCTCTTGCAGATTCCCCAGCAGATCGCGCGTGGTCTGCGACAGGCTGAACTCTTGCTGCGAAGTCAGATCGACGCGCAAGCCCGCCAGCGGATACACCCACACATTGACCAAGACCAGATTCGCCACCACCAGCCATGACGTGATCGTCAGGCCGCGTCGATACGCCTGCGTGCGTTCGCCATTGCTCCAGCGTTTGCGATCAAGGGCAATCGCGTTCAAGAGCAAGAAAATGCCCGTTAAC
Organism: Thermoflexales bacterium; assembly: GCA_017999195.1. Taxonomy (GTDB): domain Bacteria; phylum Chloroflexota; class Anaerolineae; order Fen-1058; family Fen-1058; genus JAGOBP01. Next base: position 2,279 of record JAGOBP010000028.1, on the reverse strand, counting down.
GCGCCGTAATAGATCAGGTCACGCAGATCGATCACGCCGCGCTCGATCGATTCGAAGCGACTGCTCGTGCCGATGGCGCGCAGCAGGTCGGCCACATTGGCGCCGACGAAATCGGTGAAGCCGCCCGTGCCGATCAGATAGAACGCGCCCGCGATCAACACCGTCACAATCAAGGCCACGATCTGATTGTCGGTGCGCGACGAGACGAACAAGCCGATCGCGGCGTAGGCGGCCGCCAACAACAACGCGGCCACATACCCGCCGACGACCGGCCCCCAATCGAGGTTGCCCACGTTGGAGACGGTCAGCGCCAACGGCAGCGTCAACGCCAACGCGACGGCGACCATCGTCATGACGGCCAGGAATTTACCGATGACCAATTGCGCGGGCCGCACCGGCAGCGTCAGCAGCATTTCCAGCGTGCCCGATCGCTGCTCCTCGCTCCACTGGCGCATGGTCAACGCCGCGACGAGGAAGATCAACAGCAACGGCATCCAGCGGAACAAGGGGCGCACATCGGCGATGCCGCGCGCGAAGAAAGTCTCGACCCAGAAGAAGGTGAACAGTGTCACCGCCAGGAATGCGCCGAGAAAAATCAGCGCCATGGGCGAGCCAAAGTAGGCATTCAGTTCTTTGCGAGTGATGGAAAGTGTTTGTTTCATAGGTAATGTCAGAGATTAGGGATCAGGGACTTGGGATCAGATGCAGGATACAAGAGGCAAGATGCATCGTGTTTCTTGCATCATGCTTCAGGCGTTTCGGCGGCCGCCGTCGTTGCCAACTGATTGAACACTGTTTCCAGCGTGCGGACATCGCGGCGAAGTTCGCGCAGCGGCCAGTTGTTGTCGCGCGCCAGCGCATACACGGCGGGCGTCAGATCGGCTTTGGCCGTGCCCAGGATGCGATAGGCGGGGAAGCCGTCATTGGATTTGGTCGGCTCGACATCGCGCACGCCCTTGATGTGCAGCAGCGTCGGCTCGATGTTGCGCACGGTGTTTTGCAGGACCAGAATCGCGTCGGACGTGGCTTCGAGTTCGGACAGACGCGCATCGGCGCGCACTTGTCCATTCATGAGGATCAATACTCGATCGCACAACGCTTCAACTTCGGGCAGGATGTGTGTGGAGAAGAGAATAGTGCTGCGCTTGGACAGGCGTTGGATCAAGCGGCGAATCTCCACAATTTGCGTGGGGTCCAGGCCGACGGTTGGTTCGTCCAAAATCAACAAGCGCGGCTGATGCAAAATCGCTTGCGCCAAACCCACGCGTTGTCGCAAGCCTTTGGACAACGTGCCGATCGGGCGTGTGAGGTATTCGGTGAGGCTGGTGGCGTGCACGGCCTCGGACAGGCGCACGATCCGATCGGCTTGCGGAATCTGCCGCAGATCGGCCATCATCATCAAATATTTTTGCACGGACAGTTCAGGATACAGCGGCGCATTTTCCGGCAAGTAACCGATGCGCGCCTGAACCTCCAGCGTGTGCGTCAGCACATCCAGTCCGTCGATGGTGACCGTGCCCTCATCGGGCTGCAGAAAGCCGGTCAGGATTTTGATCGCCGTGGTCTTGCCCGCGCCGTTCGGGCCGAGCAGGCCGACGATCTCACCGGCCTTCACTTCGAAACTGACATCGTCCAATGCCTGGACATCGCCGTAGGCTTTCGATAAATTCTGCGCATCAATCATGCGGTTCCTCCCTGACAGGCTCTCATAGAAAATGACACCGAGTGTGCAAGTGTCATTGGTTGAGCATTATTCAATCTGAATGGTCGCTGTGCCAACTCCTAATTCTCTACGGCTGGATAAAGCCCACATTAAAATTGGCTAAGAATTTGCCGCAAGCCTGCCGTAACCGGTGAAGCGGGTATAATCTCTCAGGGCAAAACTACGCACAAGGAGCACAGCATGAAACTGGCCAAAGTAATTGCATTATTGGGTCTGGCGGCGATGACGGGCATTATCGCGCGGGCATTTTTGGTGGGCAATTTCGGCGTGGAAGGCGATCAACTGCTGGCGATGCCGTGGGGCGTGGTGTCGCTGGTCGATCTGTACGTGGGCTTTACGCTCTTCGCCGGTTGGATCGTGTATCGCGAAAAGTCGTGGCCCGCGCGCATCGTGTGGGTGGTGCTGATGATGACGCTGGGCAACTGGACGGCGGCGCTGTATGTTTTCCTGGCGCTGCAGAAGAGCGGCGGCGATTGGAAGAAGTTCTTTTTGGGCAGTAAAACCGGTTGATTGGTAACGGGTGATTGGTAATCGGTAACTGGAGAGGCTATGGCAC
>JAGOBP010000469.1 GCA_017999195.1 Thermoflexales bacterium | reverse complement strand
GAGTTGGCCCGCTGGTTGGACGTGTTTGGGCCGGTAGCCTTAACGGGTGTCCCCACCCGCTATCATCAAGATTCGCCGGTCAACCACAAGACCTTTGAGGGTGTCGTCTTCCGGCCGCATCCCGGCCAATTTGCCGTCATGTTTGAAGATGTCACCCAGCGGGTACAGGCCGAAGAAACCATTCACAATCAGCTGGCCGAAATTGCCGCCTATTATGATCTTGCGCCGGTAGGGCTGGTGGTCTTGGACACGCACCTGCGTTTCCTGCGCATCAACACCATGATGGCCGCTCTCAACGGCTTGCCCGCTGCCGCGCATATCGGCAAGACGGTGGGTGAGATTTTGCCTACCCTGGAGTCTCAGGCGCGTGCTGCCGTCGATCGGATTTTGCGCACGGGCGAACCGATCAAAAACATTGAATTCACCGGTGAAACACCCGCCCAGCCCGGTGTTACCCGAATCTGGTCAGAGAGTTGGTATCCGCTGCGTGACGCCGCCGGCATAATTACGGCCGTGATGGTCACCGCCGAGGACATCACCGATCGCAAGCGAACCGAGGCGGCACTGCGGGCCAGCGAAGAACGCTTCCGCACTGTGGCCGATTTTACGTATGATTGGGAATACTGGCGGGCACCCGACGGGCATTTGATCTATGTCTCACCGGCCTGTGAACGCATTACCGGCTATCCCGCGGCTGATTTTCTCGCCGATCCACATCTCATGCCCCGCTTGATTCATCCCGACGATCGAACCCTGTGGCAGAACCACGTCCAACTTCGGGCGGACGCCGATTGTGCCTTGGACCTTGATCTGCGCATTTACCGTCGAGACGGAGAATTGCGCTGGCTGGCGCACGTGTGCCAGCCGGTCTTCAGCGCGGCGGGTGAGCCGTTGGGCGTGCGGGCCAGCAATCGGGACATCACCGACCGCCGACACGCCGAGGACGCCCTGCGTGAGAGCGAACGACGCTTCTCAAGCGCCTTTGAGTTTGCCTCAATTGGCATGGCGCTGCTTTCAACGACGGGCGCGTTCCTCAAAGTCAATCAAGCCCTGTGTAACTTATTGGGCTATTCAGCCGCAGAATTGACGACTCTAACCTATCAGGCCATCACGCATCCCGATAATCTGGCGCACGATCTGGTGCATGTGCAGCAACTGTTGAACGGCGAGATCAACATCTATCAGACAGAAAAGCGTTATCTGGGCAAGCAGGGTAATTGGGTGTGGGCCTCGCTCAGTATTTCACTCGTTCGCGACGATCAGAATCACCCACAATACATCATCGCGCAGATTCAGGATATCCGCCAGCGCAAACAGGCCGAAGAAGCCTTGTTGAAGAGCCAGAATTTGCTGACCGAGACCGAACGGCTGGGGCACGTCGGCGGCTGGGAATTCAACATCGATACACAGGTCCAGACCTGGACGGAAGAAGTCTATCGCATTCACGAAGTCGACTTCACCCGCCAACCGACGGTCGACGAAGGTGTTAATTACTACACGCCTGAATCCAGGCCGCGGGTTGAACGGGCGGTGCAGCGCGCGATCGAGCACGGTGAGCCATTTGATGAGGAATGGGAAATCATCACCGCTAAAGGCCATCGACGCTGGGTGCAAGCCATCGGCCAGGCCGATCTGGCTCATCGCCGCGTGTTTGGTTTCTTTCAGGATGTCACCCAGCGCAAGCGCGCCGAAGCCGCCGAGCACGAGCAACGTCAATTGGCCGAAGCGCTGCGCGATTCGGCTGAAGCGCTGACCAGTACCCTCAACCTTGATGAGGTACTCGACCGCATCCTCATCAGCGTGGAGCGGGTTATCACCTACGACGCGGCCGATATTCTATTGCTGGACGATGATCGGACGACCGCCCGGGTGGCCCGGCATCGCAGTCATTACGCCCCCAGTAATAGCGTCGAAGTAATGCGGATCCGCTTGCCTTTGACGCAAGCCCTGAACCTGCAAACGATGTTGCTGACCGGTGAACCCGTCATTGTGCCGGATGTTTGGACTTACCCCGGTTGGGTTCACAATCCAAGTACCGATTGGATTCGATCCAACCTGGGCCTGCCGATCATGATTCAAGGCCAACCGATCGGTTTTCTCAGCGTCGATAGTGCCCGCCCCCACACCTTCACGCCCGCCGATATCGAGCGCCTGCGCGCCCTGGCCAATCAGGTCGCCACTGCGATTCAAAACGCCCAACTGCACGCGGCCATTCAACACTACGCCGATGATCTGGAGCAGCGCGTTAGCGAGCGCACGCGGGAACTGGCCGAAGCCAATATCCGCTTAAAAGAACTCGATCGCTTAAAGGATGAATTCATTTCGCGCATCGGCCATGAATTGCGCACGCCCCTGACCAGCATCAAGATTTATCTGGAATTGCTGGAGGTGGGCAAGCCGGAAAAGCGCGAGAAATACCTCAACACGCTCAAGCGCGAAGCCGATCGGCTGCACGTGCTGATCGAGGATTTGCTGCGCGTGCGCCAGTTAAGCGCCGACGCGTTTGAACTGGAACTGGCCGCGGGCGACATTTCGCAGCTGATTCATGCGCGGTTGTCGGGGTGGACTGAGCAAGCGGCCCAGCATGGCCTGGCGTTTCACACGCAGCTGGCCGTCGATCTGCCGCCCGCCGTGATCGATCGTGACTACACGGCGCAAGTGCTGGGTCACGTGATCAACAATGCCATCAACTACACGCTGCACGGCGCGATCACGCTCAGCACCGCCAGCCGATCGGACGAGGCAGGCCGCTGGGTGATCATCAGCGTGCAAGATACCGGCCCCGGCATCACCGCCGAAGATTTGCCGCATATCTTCGAGCAGTTCTATCGCGGCCGGGCGGCGGCCGACTACAAGACGCCGGGGGTTGGCGTGGGGCTGTCCATTAGCCGCGAGATTGTGACCAAGCTGAAGGGACGCTTGACAGTGGAGACGCAGGTGGGCATCGGGTCGACGTTTGCGGTCTGGCTGCCGGTGGAGTGACGGTTCGGCAAACGCACGGTTGAATTTGGCGGACGAAGCAGTGCGACCTGCCCGGTTACCGGGCAGGTCGCATTTATGAAGCGCTTAGACTTCCGGCACTTCACTCATGGGCACGTACGGTCGCCGGTCCGGCCCGATGTAGGCGGTCGGCTCTTCTTCAAACATCAACTTGCAGCCGGGCGCGCAGAAAAAGTACAACTCGTCCTGATATTCTGCTTTATGCTTCGCCGTCTTCTCATCGACTTCCATCCCGCAAACTGGATCAATGGCCATGCTTTTTCCTCCTGGTGGAATTTGGTTTCAGTCGTCGGGGAGGCCGCCCCGTTACTTAAAGTATAGCATCAGTGCATGTGGGCGCTGCCCGCCCCTAGCCACTGATCGATGGTATGCGACAATTCGTGCTGCGTATCATGCACCGTCTCGGCAATCCCGATCGCGCCGTTGACGTTACCGGCCTCCAACGCCGTGGCGAACTTGCCCAGCGAAGCGATGAAGGCCTGCGCGGCATCATTCAAGTCGGCGGGCCAGGTGGTGTGCGACAACACCGCATGCACGCGCGTGACCGTGCCCACATAACCGGCTTCGATCTGCCGCGTCTTGCCCAGCGCCGTCGCCATGTCGTGGAAACCGGCCGTATCCAAAAACGCCTGCGCCACCGCCACGTCGAACTTATCCGCTTCGGCGGCAACAGGCGCGTCTTCGAGCCAATGCTCGATGGCGTGCGACAGTTCGTGCTGCGCGTCATGCACGGTCTCGGCCACCCCGATCGCTTTGTCCACCTCACCGGCTTCCAACGCCGCCGCAAAGTCCGTCAGCGACTGGCTAAACGCTGGCGCGGCTGCGCTCAAATCGGCGGGCCAGGTAGTGTGCGCCAGCACTTTGTTGACGCGCGTGACCGTGCTCAGATATGCCGCTTCGATCTGCTTGGTTTCGGCCAGCGCCGTTGCCATATCGTGGAATCCGGCGGAATCCATGAAGTATTGCGCCACCGCCACATCGAAGGCGTCCGCTT
>JAGOBP010000468.1 GCA_017999195.1 Thermoflexales bacterium | reverse complement strand
GGTGAGGGCCACGTTGGCGGGCGGGCTGATGGTGGCCGCGACGTGGTGGGCGCGCCCGTATTTCATCGGGCTGCCGATCGCGATCGGGGTGGTGGTGTATGCCGCCGCCGTTTTGATATTACGCGTTGTCCCTAAAGACGATCTCGATCTCTTCAAGAGTATGGCCTTGAATGTGATCGCGCGTTTCCGACGTCAACCCGCCGCTAAAGAGAATCAGTCGTGAGCAAAGGCCAGGAAAAGAAGGGCAAAAGCAAGGCCGTCGAAGTACCGCCGCTGGAGGTGAAGGCGGCCGACGGGACGGTGCTGACCAGTTTTCCCAACGAGGTCATCGTGCCGTTGCGACATATGGTGTCGCGCTTGATGCAAGCGAATGCGTGGCCCGCGCAGGTGTCCGTCATCGCCGCGCTGCGCGAAGAGGGCGTGACGTACACGGCCACGGCCATCGCCGCGACGATTGCCAATGACTGGAACAAGACTGTGGCGGTGGTGGAATTGAACTGGCACACGCCCGGCCTGGCGACGCTGTTGAACACCACGACCAGCACAGGTATGGCTGGCTTGCTGACCGAGGGCGAACTGGATACGGCTTTAATTGCGACCTCGCTGCCGAACCTGTTTTTTCTGCCTGCGGGCGAACTCGTCACCGAACAACGGTCGGTCGTCTCGCGAGGCGCAACCCTAGCGGCGCTCGTCGATCAAGTGAAACAGCGCTTCGATCTGGTGTTGCTGGATATTCCGGCGGTGCTGACCACCAGCGATGCGATCCCGCTGGCGTCGCTGGGCGCGGCGTGTTTGATCGTGGCGCGACAGGGCGTGACGCCCAAGAGCAAAGTTCAGGCCGCGCTGGATGACGTGAAGCATTTGCCGATGTTGGGCGTGGTGCTCAATCGGGTCAAGTTGAAGACGCCGCGTTTTATCCGGCGTTGGATTCCGCAAGATTGATCTTGCTCCCCTTCTTCTGAATGACGTTTCATCCATTCAGGAGAAGGGGCCGGGGGATGAGGCTGTCATGAAAGTCTGGGTCAGTTTTATCGTGGGCAGTTTCGTGGTCGGCGTGCTGCTGTGGAAAGTGCCCGATGAGAAGCGCGCCAAAGTGGCAGCGGGCATGGCCATCGCCGTGAGTGTGGCGTATCTGTTCTTGAATCAGATTTGACGGTCATAAGTGACGAGTGATGAGTGACCTGCTGACGTTGGAACGCGATCAATTGACGGTGACCGCCATGGCGAGGCGCGCGGCCGCCAAGTGGCGCATCGTCTTCGTCGTGTTGCTGGGCTTCAGCGCCCTGGTCGGCTACAGCCTGCTATCGCCCATTCCCATGCCGTCCGCCATCGGTTGGTTGGTTTATCTCATCGCCGTCGCCGCCATTTTTTACGAGCCGCGCTACGGCGTGTATTTGCTCATCTTCTTCTGTCTGACCGGCGATAACCTGGTCATGCCGTGGTATCCGTTCAACAAGAACTTCTCCAGCGGCGAATCGCTGTTGTTCTTTAACAGTTCGATGATCGTCAGTCCGCTGGAAGTCACGCTGGTCTTGACGGCCGTGGCCTGGCTGGTGCGCGGTCTGATGCAGCGCAAACTGGACTTTCAAACCGGCCCACTCTTCAAGCCCATGATGATCTTCGCCGGCTTCGTGGTCTTTGGCCTGGCGTATGGCATCGGGCGGCGGGGCAATGTCAACATCGCCTTGTGGGAAGCACGCGCCATGTTCTATCTGGTGTTGTACTTTGTTTTAGTCAGCAATTTATTGCGCAAGCGCGATCACGTCATTGCGGTCCTGTGGGCCGTAGTGCTGGCGCTCTTTCTGGAAGGTATCGCGGGCACACTGAAAGTCACGGTGGAACTGGGCGGCGATCTGAAGGGCATCGAAGCCATCGGCGAACACTCCATGTCCATTCACGAAGGCACGCTGCTGGTGTTGATCGCGATTGGGTTCCTGTACAAACTGCCGCGCAAGCAAGTGCTGTTGATGCTGGCCATGCTGCCGCCCGTCTTCTACGCCTACGTTTCCAATCAACGGCGGGCGTCTTACATCTCGGTGGTGCTGGCGATTGCGTTGATGGCGCTGCCGCTGTACAAGGAAAACCGCAAAGCCTTCTGGCGCATCGTGCCGACGCTGGCCGTCATCGGCGTGCTGTACACCGCCGCCTTCTGGAACAACAGCAGCGGCATCGGCGCGCCGGCCCGCGCCATCCGATCGGTCATCGCGCCTGTCAAAGATGGCCGCGACGATCGCTCCAACGTGTATCGCGACATCGAAAACATCAACACCGGCTACACCATCCGCAAAAATCCGTTGACGGGCGTGGGCTTTGGCCAGAAGTTCTTCATCATCGCCCCCCTGCCCGACATCAGTTTCTTTGCGTGGTGGGAGTACATCACGCACAACTCGGTGATCTGGTTTTGGATGAAAACGGGCGGCGGCGGCTTCTTCATGATGGGCTTTCTGGTGAGTTTTTCACTGATGCGCGGCGCGCGCGTGGTGTGGCGCGCCCCCAGCGGCTGGATGGCGGCGGCGGGCCTGCTGGCCTCGCTCTACATCGTGATGCACTTCGTGTACGCCTACGTCGATATGTCGTGGGAAGGCCAAAGCCTGATGTATGTCGGACTCATGATGGGCTTGATCAACAGCTTGGAACGCATCATCGCCGTGCCGGTAAAAGTGCCGCCCAAACGCTGGCCGTGGCAGCCGGAGCCGTTGCCCGTGCTGGGCTTGGCGCCGATTGAATAGGATAGTTCGATGAAGATTACGCGTCTCCTTCAAGAAGAGTTCGGTCACATCCACGGGCGGCTGTTGTTGGCCCGATTGATCCTCTCGCCCTTCCCGGACTACACTGCCAACCGGCTGCGTACCAGCCTCCTGCGCTCGCTGGGCTTCACCATCGGGCGCGGCACGGTGATCTGGAGCGTGCCCACGATCACCGGGCAAGGCGACATCTATCGCAGGCTGAGCATCGGAGCCGATTGCTGGATCAACATCCGCTTGATGCTGAATCTGGGCGCGGCCATCACAATCGGCGATCGCGCCGCCATCGGGCACGAAGTGATGATCCTGACCGAATCGCACGAAGTGGGCACGCCCGATCGACGCGCCGGGGCCGTGATCGCGCAGCCGGTCACCATCGGGACGGGTGTGTGGATCGGCGCGCGCACGACCATTTTGCCTGGCGTCACCATCGGCGACGGCGTCATCATCGCCAGCGGCTCGGTCATCACCAAAGACGTGCCGTCGAATGTGGTGGTGGGCGGAGTACCGGCGAAAGTCATTCGGGAATTGCCGACAACGGCGTGATACGTGCTGCGTGGTGCGTGTTTCGTTCTTCACGCAACACGCATTACGCAACACGGACGACGTAAACATGACACTCTCTCAACTCTGGCACGACGGCTGGGCAGTCATTCGAGCGCGCTGGTATCTGCGGCACGCACAGGTTGGCGCGCGTGTGCGCGTGTGGGGCAAGCCCTCGATTCAAGCCTATGGTCAGTTGATCATCGGCGATCGGGTGCGGTTAGTCTCGACCATTGCCACCACGGAACTCGTCGCGGGTGAAGGCGGCATACTGGACATTGGTGAAAGCGCGTTCATCAACTACGGCTGCTCCATCGCGGCCAGTCAACTGGTGCGCATCGGGCCGCGCTGCAACATCGGCACCTACGTCATCATGATGGACAACGACTTTCACCGTATCGAACCGGAACGACGGCACGAGCGGCCGGAATCCAAACCGATCGTGCTGGAAGAAAATGTGTGGCTGGGCGCGCGCGTGATTGTGTTGCGCGGTGTGACCATCGGCGCGGGCAGTGTCATCGGCGCAGGCAGCGTCGTCACGCGCGATGTGCCGCCGCGCTCCGTCGCCGTGGGCCTGCCCGCCAAAGTCATTCGGAGCCTGTAAATGAAATTCACGGTGGTTATTCCTGCCTATCGACCCACGACCCTCGACACGGTGATCGAATCGATCCGGCGGCAGTCGTATACCGATTGGGACTTGGTGGTGGT
>JAGOBP010000467.1 GCA_017999195.1 Thermoflexales bacterium | reverse complement strand
CCGTCCCGATCGAAGTCGCCCCAATCCTGACTGAGGGTGCCGCCCAGATCGCTGGAGAACCAGTTAGGCGTCTGCGAGACGATGTTGCCGCCGATGGACACGCGCAGCCGCGCGGTGGTGGGCACTTCATCAAAGGTGTACGATTGCGGCTGGCCGCCTTGCTTGAAGTCTACAAAGGCGCGATTGACGAACTGGTTGCCGTCGGCTTGCCCTTCGACGCGGCCGCTGATGGTGAGCACGGTCGTCGCGCCCGGCAGCAGGCTGGGCACGCGCCACGTGATCCACGTGGTGGCGCTGACTTCAATGGTGCCGCCCAGTGGCTCTGGAAAAGACTTGCTGATCAAAGCCCGGTCGCAGGTGGTGGCCGCGTCGCACGCCAATGCGATGGTGCTTTCGTTGAGGACGTGCACATCCTGCACGGTGTCGGGCAGAAAATCCAGCAAGACCAGCTCGGTGATGGCGAGTGTGCCGGTGTTGGACAGCGTCAGCACATAGGTAATGATGTCGCCGTTGTAGGCCGTGGCATTGTCGCTGAGGCCGGTGTCGATGACTTGACTTGCGTCGAAGCCGGGGATGGGTGTTGTCCGGGTTGGCGCGGCTGACGGCGCGGCCAATACGGGCAGCGCCGCCAGCATGCCGACGAGCAGGAACACGGCCAAATTCAGCGCGATGGCGGCGGCAATGGACGGTGAAATTCGTGAGGATGTGGGCATAGGCTTCTCGATCTGGACCGAATCCGATCTATACAAACATGATCCACGAATCTCCACGAACCTGCGCTAATGAGTGTTGATTCGCGTTCATTCGTGAGAATTCGTGGATCATGGACTGGTGCGTTACGGACACGGACTGCTGTACCAACTGTTGCTGCTGGGCTGCGACTCCACCGGGTTGCCGTCGGCGTCCAGCGAGATGGCAACGACGTAATACGCCAGGCCGCAGGTGGGGCTGGGCGGATTGTCCAGCGGATCGGCGAACTGCCGCGCCGCATTGTCCAGCGTATCGTAATCGGCCACGCGATCGAAGGTAGTGTTGGGCACGGTGGCGCGATACACCCGGAAACCGACGATCTTGTCGACATCGGCCGCGTTGTATTGCCAGGTCAGCAGCAGCGGCGGCGCGGCGCTGTCCGTGCCATTGACGTTGAACGGGCGCGGCGGCGGTGCTTTCTGCTGAATGACGATCTTCACGAATTTCAGCGTTGTCGTGCCGATGGCGTTCAGGGCGCGCAGTTCATAGGTCTTGGGCTGCTTGACGCCCGGCACGATCTGCGAACTGGGGCTGTCGTTGATGGCGGCCACACTCGCGCCGTCGAAGAGTACGGCGGTCGAGTTGCGCACCAGCCAGCGGAATTCAACCGGCGTGCCCGCGACAACCGTGTACACCAGTGTGTTGGCAATGTTCGTGCTCAGGTCTTGTATCACGTCGCTGGCCGTGCCGCTGGCGCTGACCGCCTGGAAGTAATCGATCACGGGCGCGGGCGGCAGCGGTGTCGCCGTCGGTGGCGGCGTGGGTGTGGGCGTCGGTTCGTTCACCGTCAACTGCTGCACCGCCGTCGTATTGAGTTCGCCGTTGAAGGCGCTCAACACGTACAACGTCGATTTTTCGGCGGCTACCGTAAATTCGCCGGACGGCTTCAGGCCGGCGATCTTGCCGATGTCGGGGCCGCTTAACTCAATGGCCGTCGTTTGCCCGGTGATTTGCCACGACAACACAATCGCTTTGGCCGCCTTGCTGCCGCGCACCACGGTATTGGGCGAGGCCAGGAAGAAGTCGATGCGCGGCGCAACCGGCGGCGGCGGCGCGGGCAGCACATCCACTTCCATCGGCGCGCTTTGTACTTCGTTTTCCGGCCCGGGCTGGCCGTTGGACGCAATCAACTGGTAGACGGTTTTTTGCGTCGGCGATTGGCTGATATCGCCCTTCAGCGGATACTTGTCCGCGCCCGGCACATTGACGATGCGGATGTTGGGCGCGCCAGTCACTTCCCACAAAATCTTGACGCTTTGCCCCGCCGTGATGACGCGCGGCTCGACATTAAACTGCACGATCACGGGCTTGGGCGCGGGCGTGGGTGTGGGCGTAACGACATTCAACTTCAACGAGCCGGGCGGCACGGCCGGACCAAACCCGTTGGTCGCATTCAGCAGATAGGTCGTCGAGGTATCGGGCTTCACGATCAGTGTGCCGGTATCCGTCGGCGTTACGGACTGTTCGATGCCGTTGCTGCTCAGCAGTAATTTATCCGCGTTGACCACACGCCAGAACAGCGTGATCGATTCGCCCAGTGTAATCTGATTGCGGCCGCCTTCGGCTTTGAATTCCACGATGATCGGCGGGCTGGGCCGCACCACGATAATCACCGGATCGCTGACGGCTTGCAGGCTGGGGAACAGCGTCGACAGGAAATTATCGCCCACCAACCGATAGGTTATCGTGCTCAACGGCGTCAGGTTTTGCGCGGCGGTTGGCCCATCCACCGGGGCGACGACCTGAAAACTGCCGGTATTGGGACTCTGCTCCAACTTCAAATTGGCGAACGGCGAAGCGCTCCAACTCAACTCGATCGGTTTGCCGCCATCGACGATGCAATCCGTCTTGCAGCCGTTTGGCCCGCGAAAACTATCGATGTAGGGATGGAAGATCACGTATACCAGCACGATCAATAACGCGCCGATCAAGAGCAGCAACCCCAACCCGATCAGCGGTGCGGCGGCCAACGTGCCAAACACCGAACGCGGCGTCTGCTGCCCTTGCAACAGCGTGTTCGTAATCGTCAACGCGTAGGTGTGTTTGCGCAGGCCAATCAAGCGGCGCTTGAGCGGCGTGATGAAGATCGGCACGGTGGACACGGCATCCGGCGGTACGCGTATTTCGGCCTGACGCGCCGAACGGCCCGCCGTCCCGCCGGGCAGTTGAAACTCGAACGCGCAGCCGCGCTGATCGTCTTCGCCGTCCAGTCGGAACGTGGCTTCGGCATTGCCTTGATTCGCAATCGCCAGAGCGGCCTGGCCGGTGCGCCGGGTCCACGTCACCGTCTGTTGGCGTGGCGACAGATCGCCGACGGCGAATTCGTAATAGGGGTTGATCGTCAACGTTGCGCCGTGTCCGCAGGTCCGGCTCGGATAGTTGGGCGACGTCACACGCACGTTGAAATGATGCGCGCCCGCGCGGCTGCTGGAGCGGCGGGGCGGCATAATACCGATCGTGACTGTACCGCGTTCGCCTTCGTTCAGGTTCACCGTCGGCGGCGCGATGATCACCCAGTCGGGATCAAGCCCTTCCACGCTCACCTCGAACGACGCCACCAAATCGCCGCCGTTGATGATGGTGACCTGGCACGTGGCGGTCTGTTCGCAATCGATGATCCAATCCCGCTGCGAGAGATCCGCGATGATCACATCGTCGGATTGATCGGCGGGTTGCATGGGCAAGCGGGTTGCCAACCCGATGGGGTTACTCAGCCCGGCGGGCGCGATCGGTGCGATGACGGGTGTGGGCAGGGGCGCGCCAAGGCGCGGCGCAGGCGCGATCGGGGCGGGGGCTGAACCGTCGTCTTGCAGCAGCACAATCGCGTGCCCATCGATCTCGATCGTGTCCCAATACTGCACTTCGCGCGCCAGGTTGGCTTGCAGCGGCTGACCGCCCAGGGTCGCGCCACCCGCCTGATCGAGCAGCATGAAGTGATAGGGCTTCTGCCGGTGATCGAGAATGGCGTGAAAGTCCGCAACGCTGGGACTGTCGATGACGATGTCGTTCTCAGGATGCCGCCCGATGTTGGTGATGCCTTTGCCGGGATCGAGATCGTGAAAGGCGACGGCGCCGGTGTGGCTGATAACTTCAAGTTGATCGAGTCTGGGCATTACGTTTCCTTACACTATGGCCCGTCATTGCGAGCCGCCGCTGGCGGCGTGGCAATCGCTGGCCGGTCAATCAAGATTGCTCACCTGCACTTGCGCAGCGCGCAAGCGCGGTGCAAGTGTCGGGCGCAGTGCGC
>JAGOBP010000027.1 GCA_017999195.1 Thermoflexales bacterium | reverse complement strand
CTACTGGATATTCTTCGACCTTAAATGCGCCCAGATCGATGGGCGAGCCCCTGAACGGCGACCCCGCCTCGGCCACTTGCAACAGCAGATGATAGTCGCCGCCGCGCGCTTCGGCAGGCAATACCACCAGCAAACTTTGACGCATCACATCGCCCGCCCGCCATGTTGCGGCAGATTGATCCTGACTGCTGACGGCCGTCTCGATGGTTTGCAGGGTGCCGCCTGCCGGAGTGCGAATCTCCAACTTAAAATGATAGTCCTGCTGCAAATCGGTTCGAGCCTGCCACAACAGATCAAGCGGCAAAGTCACGTTGGGTCGCAACGGTCCGACCGGCACACTCCATGCCCACAAATCAATCGCGTTCGCCCAAGTCGCGTTGACGGGTACACCTTCCGTCAGCGCGCTGCGCGGCCACGGTTGCGTCGGTCGCTCCACGGTCAGCGGCCCCAGCCCCAGATAACCATCGGCCGCGTTCTTATCGAACGCCAGCGCCTCGCCGGTACCGCTGTCGATCGCCCGCAAACGCAATTGATACGTCCCCGGCGGCAAACCGATCGGCAAGTCCAGATACGTCGACCAGCGCACCCACCGTCCTCGCGGCCACTCGTCGATCGGGAAAAACGGCCACAGCGCCTGTTCGTTCTGCACCAGCACATTGCCCCGGGCATCAATAAGATCGATGTCCAGCGTCAGCGGCGTGGATCGATCGCGGGCGCGCCAGAACGTCTCGATGTGCGCCGCCACATCGCCGGGCACACGCGCCGGCACGCGCACAGCCGCCAACTCGATCGCGCCGGTCTGCGCCCCGATCGACTGCGCGTCCACCGGCAGTTGATCAAACACGGGCGAGCGCGTCTCATACAGCCAGACATGCGCGCCTGTATAATTCCCAAAGAAACTCGCGCCTTCAACCTGTTTGAAATGCTGATTGAGCCACGCGGGCACGCGCGTCGATGGAAACCCGACCGGTGCAGGCCGATCGACAAACCACACCCGATCGTACGCGGCGACAAACTCGGCCAGGTCGGTTTCGGATTGCGCCGGCTGTCCGTATGAGGCATAGCGCGGCACGGCATCCACGGGCCACTCGCCGCGATAGTAATAGTCAAACGTGTGACGGATAATGGCGTCGTGCAGCACGATTGCATCACCGGGCTGGGCGCGCGCCTCGATCGTGCGGACCAGCGCTCGAATGTCGTCCTTCATGAAACGCGCATCCGTCAACTGTTGATAACCGGCCGCACCAAACTCGATAAAAATCACCCCGGCGGCGATCACAGCCAGCGGCCACGCCTTGCGCCGCAGCACCGTCAGCCCCAACGCGATGCACAGCAGATAGGCGGGCAGCGCGGGCGACAGGTTGCGCGGGTTGACGTACGCCGGTTTGATATACGACATCAAGTAATAGGCCAGTAACGGCGCAAACAGCCACACCACCAGGCCCGCCGCGCGCAACCACTTACGCTCGAAGAGCAAGCCCAGCAGGCCAAGCACCCCCATCACCGGGAAGATGGCCAGTTCCTCCAGCGGGCGAATCTGCTCCAACGACAAGCCCAGGCTGAAGACGTTCCACGTCTCAAACAACATCTCTTGAAACGGGCGGAAAATTGGAAAGTCACCAGTATTCAATCGGCCCACGGCAAACACCACGGCCGGAATTGCCGCCACCATCACCACGCTGGGCGCCAGCCAAGCCCAACGCCGCTGTCGCCGCCACAGGGCCACAAACATCACGCCGCCCAGCAAAGCCGCCACGACCACGCCCGTGTAATGCGTCAGTCCGGCCAGCACGGCGCACAGGCTCCCGGCCAACAACTGGCGCTTGGAAACGGGCGACTTGGAGACCGCGCCAAACACCCAATACACGGCCAGCAGCACCCACACGGCCAGGAGCGTATACATGCGCGCATCGCGTGAATGCCACCAGTAAAACGGCGAGGCCGCAATCAAGGCTGCCAGCCACAGGCCAGTTTCACGCTTGAATAACCGCTTGCCCAGCACATAAGCCAGCGGCACCAGCAACGCCCCCCACAGCGCCGACGGGAAGCGCAGCACAAACTCGCTGTCACCCGC
Organism: Thermoflexales bacterium; assembly: GCA_017999195.1. Classification (GTDB taxonomy): domain Bacteria; phylum Chloroflexota; class Anaerolineae; order Fen-1058; family Fen-1058; genus JAGOBP01. The sequence goes on along the minus strand of JAGOBP010000027.1, from coordinate 12,884 downwards.
CAACTTGATCCAGCCGCTCATCAACACAAAATACAAGGGCGGATGCGTATCGATGGTGGTGACGCCCTGCACGACAATCTCGTTGCGCAGATTAGCCGCCAGCGGCTCGTGCGCCCGATAGATCGTCAACCCCTCGTCGGTCCAGATGCTCATCCCGCCCAGATCATACAGTCGCGTGAAGAGCGCCAACAACGTCAAGGCGAGGACCAGGCTTACAGCCGCGGGACGCTTCATCGCGCCACCTCGACCGTGAGCGGTGACAAGTTCAATACTCCAGCGGGATCGTTATTCATGGGCAGCCGGTTACCGCTGGCCAAGTCATACCAGCCAATCTCGATGGTGTACGTACCGGGCGCGAGGTCGCGCGGCAGATCGATCGGATGCGGATCACCGACGATTTCACCCATCGTCCAGAACAAGGTGGGATATCGATTTTGATTGGGCATCGAGTCGGCTTGGGCCGCTGGTTGCCCGGCTTCATCCAGGATATGCACAAACACCGTGTAATCGCGATCGGGCTGTTGTACGGCCCGCCAGTATAGCGTCAAGGTAATGGTCTGTCCGGCGTCAACAGGGGCCGGTTCCAGTGCCGCGCCTAGCAAGGCAATTTGCCCGCCAAAGTTGACTTCGGGCCGTTGGGCCACGGCGGGCACGCGCACGGACGCAAGCGATTGTACCGCAATCGACGTCAATCGCACGGAGCCCAGTTCATGGCCCGTCGCATCGACCGGCGTCAACCGTTCGTTGGTCGCCGGATCAACCAGACCGACTTCCAACTGATAGACGCGCGGCGTGGCCGCCCACTCTTCAACGTTCAAGTGAACGTCATCGCAGAATATTTCGCCGCCTGTCCATTCACGGCTTAAGCGCTGACCCTGCCCTGTAAACATCCGCCGCTGTGCCACAATGACGTCGGCTTCACCCGTCAACTGCACAAACGCATAGACATTGCTGGCGGCCGGTTTCAACGCCTGCCAGCAGAGGGTGGTAGAAAACCGATCGGTTGGCCGCAGTTGCCGGGGCACGGCCCCATAGCCTAATAAGATCGCCTCATCGCCAAATCGAATATCAACCGGCTGAGTTCGCGCGCGAACTTCAGTCAGGCTCAACAACGGCGGCGGTGTATAGGTCGGGATCAAGTAAGCGACCAAAGCGATCACAGGCAGGGCCAACAGCGCGACGCTCAGCGCCCGATGAATCCACAATCGATCGGACGACGCCCAGCCGCGCAGTCCCAGGCTGATCGCGATCGCCAGTACACTGCTGGCAGGCAGCAAAAAACGGCCATGCAAGCCGCTGGGATTCTGCGCCGAAAACACCCCGGCCGCCAGAAGAGACAGGCCCCAAGCCGAAATCAACACCCACGCCGTTCGTCGATCCAGGCCAGCCCGACGGCGACCGACCACCAAGCCGATTAAACTGCCAAGCGTCAGCAGTGCCAAGGCCCAATAGATCGCCTCATGCAACGCAATCTGACCATAGCCAAACTTGCCCCAATAACTGCGCCATACATCAAAAATCTGCGGCCCTACGCCAGAAATCGTCAATGCGGGCGGCGGCGGTCCCCACGCTTGCAACATCATGCTTACGCCGGTCAAATCGCCGTACAGGGCCACGTTGCGCGCAAACCACCAGCCTGACCAGCTCAGCGCGACGCCGCCCAGTCCGAGTCCAGCCTTGAAACGAGTCGGCCAATTCACCGGCGCAAGCAACAGGGCCAGCGCCATCACGGCGGCCAACGGCAGACTCGATAACTTACTCAGTGCCGCCCCACCGATCAACACGCCGCCAACAATCACGCGACGCGGAGTGATACCGTTGCGTACCACCCGCACACTCCACGCGATCATCGCCGCGCCCAGCAGATTCGCCAGATTATCGTTGTTGATAGATGCCGAGATGAAAATAAACTGCGGATTGAAGGCCGCGACAGCCAGCGCGCCCAAGCGCAGGCCGGTCCGCTGGGCAAACACCTCGCGCAGCAAGCCGTTGACAATGAACAGCGTAATCGCGCCCAGCACAATCGACAGCAACCGCAGCACATGCACGGTTAACACGCCGCCCTGAAACGGCCAATCCTCGGCAGCCGTGTGCAGATACAAATTCTTGCTATCGTTCAACGGCGGCCCGGGCTGCGTATTCCAAAACGAGTTAATCGGCAAGGTCACCGGTTCGGCCGGCAGCGGCGCGGCGATCAACGCGTTCAGCGCATAGTACAGCGGCGGCTGATGAAACTCGGTCTGTGCCGTCGGCGACTGCACCGGCAAGGCGCGCTCATCGATCAGCGCCCGCACGTATTCAAAATGCAGCCGCTCATCCGGCGACTCAAAGAGGGGATTGACCACGCTGTAAATCAGCGCCAGTACGACAAACCCAGCGATGATCAACCCGCCAACCCGATCTGGTGCTTTAGCCATCGCTCACTTCACGCGTACCTTGCTCAACAGCACAAAATTTTCGGTGATGCGGCCATCGGCCGTGATCACGCGCAGCCGCTCGAACTTCTGAGGCTCATACACGCCCACTTCGATTTCGTACACGCCCGGCGGCGCATCCGGCTTGATCTTCAACTCGTACGTATCGCTCACCACCTGCCCGATCGCCCAACTGCTCGTCGGCGGCAGGCCCTTATCGTGCTGCGCCCAGATCGTTTCCGGTGGCTGCAAAACGTGCGTGAACACCGTGTAATCGATCGGCATCTGTGATCGTGCGCGCCAATACAGCGTGAGCTGGATGGATTCATCAGGCGCAGCGGATCGAGTATCAACGGCGTAGCCGATCAAGTCCAGTTGATTGCCTAAGTTTACATGGATGGGGTTCGGCACGTCACCCGATTGACCCACGACGCCCAACGACCCGAAGCGCACATTATCGCCGCCGCGATCCACCGTCAAGCGTTGCCCGCTGGCGAAGTCGTACACGCCCACTTCCCACGTCAGCACATCGGGCGCATACGCCGTTGATGGACTATTCAACACGTAGCGGCTGGCGATGATGTCGCCCACTTTCATGTGCGAAGTGGGCCACGCGCCCTGCCCCGGATACATATCGCGCTGCGCGACGACGATGTCGTTCGCATCCAACAAATGTACAAAGGTGCTGAAATCGCGATCAATCGACTGGGTCGCTTGCCAGTACAATGTCACTTCCGCTTGTCCGCCCGGCTCTACCGTCGATGCGGTTACATTCGCGCCGATCAACTTCAAGCGATCACCAAAGACGGCATCCAGCGCAAGGCTTGGCGCGGGCACGTTCGGCAGCGGCTGCGATCGGGCATAGGCGGGCGCAATCGTCGTGAATGGCGCAAGCGCGGACACACTCAACATGAACATGGCAACAGCGATCACGACCGGTTTTGCAAAGCGTTTCGTCGCGACGGTCGCCAGCCCCAGTGCCAGAAAGATCGACCACGTCGAGATAGCCGAGAAGACCAATCGGCCTTGAGAGGACCACGTCACGCTTGCCCATTGGGTCAACAGCGCCACCACAATCACACCGAATAAGCCCACCACAAACAGCGGCGCACGGCCTTGCACAAAATCCCTGAAATCATCGGCAAAATCGCGCCAACTGTGGATGGGGTCTTCGTGAAACCAACGCCACGTCAGTGCCACAAGGTAAATCGCTACGCCAATCACGCCGACAATCGCCAGAGCATTGAGCACATGATAGACCCAGTTATCCAGCGGCACATTCACGCCGCCGAACAAGCCCCAATAACTGAGCATGAAGCCCCACCGCTCGCCCCACAACTGCGCCAGATCGGCGGGTGCGGCCCGCTTGCCCAACACATCGATGAAAGCATTGATGCCGGTCGGGTCGCCGTACAGTTGGACGTTACGCAGATACCACCAACCCGCAATCAACAGCACGGGGATGGCCGTCGCAATCGCACCCGCGAAAAATTCTGCCCATGATTCTTTGCGCCACGCCACGACAGTAATTGCTAAGGCCGTAATCGGCAGCAAGGCCAGCGCGCTGGTCTTCGTCAACGCGCCCAGACCTAATACAATACCTAAAGGCAGCCACCGGCCTATCGCCAACCAGAATGCCTGTCGTCCCTGATCACTGATCCCTAATCCCTGATCCCTTAGTTGTTTCACCATCATCAACAACGCCAGCGCACACAACGTCATCGTCAAATTGTCGTTATTCACCGCACCGCTGATGAAGATAAACATCGGCGTGAAGGCGTTGATGGCCGCTGCGCCTAAGGCCAAGTATTCACGATCGGGGAAGAGTTCCAGCGCAATCTTATACGTCAACCACACCGTCGCCGCGCCCATCAGCACCGAGAGGAACCGCACCAGATGCACGGCCAGCACCGTGCCGCGCCACGGAAACGCCTCGCGTTCGGGGTTGTGCACGACGAGGTTGCGATTACCATCGGGTGTGATGACGCCGTTGTCGACGTGCGGATTTTCCACGCGCACTTCGGCCAAGTCGCTCGTATCGATCCAGAACGTGGCCCAGCCCGTGAGGTAGTAGTACAGCGGCGGCTGGCTCGCTTCCTGCTTCCACGGCCCGACGTTCTTCGCGTCCTGCACGGGCAGCGGATTGCCCTTGCTCAACCACTGCACCATGGGATAGTGCCACAGTTCATCGGAGGCTTCAAAAATGGGGGTAACGATGCTGTACAGCGAAGCCAGCAAAACGAAGAGAACCAGAATCGTTTTGATGTTGAGAAGCTTTGACGAGTAACGAGTGACGAGTGACGAGTGTTGCGTCATCGGGTCAATCCACCGCGCTGGATGGCAAGCGCACTTCTTCATGATACGCCCGCTCGACGTTGACCGACCACACATCGTGCGTGCCCTGCCCCAGCAAGTTCTTCACGGCCAGCATCGCCGTCAACATCGAGTGGTCTTGATTGTTGTACATGTGCAGGCCGTTGCGGCCCACCGTTTGCAGATTCGGCATCGAATCAAGGAAGCCGCGAATGCGCTCCAGGTAGGCTTCGTATTCGCCGGTGTACACGGGATAGGTCTTCAACTGCCGAATGACCGTGCCGCTTTCAACATCGGCCGCGCGCGCCAGGCCCATCATTTCCAATTCGCGCGTGCCCAATGCAATCAGCGCTTCATCGCTCATAGACCACAGCTCATCGCCCTCGTTGCAGAAATACTCCAGGCCCAAAAACGTCTTGCTTTGATCGGGCACCATCTCAGGACTCCAGTTCTTGAAGTTCTGAATGCGTCCCACTTTAACGGCCGGCTCATGGATGTAAATCCAGTTATCGGGAAACAAGTCGCGCTGATTGACGATTAAGCCCACCGTAAAATAATCGCGATACGTCAACTGCGCTGCGCCAGCGCGCACATCGGCCGGTGCAGGCGGATCAAGTTTGGCCACCAGTTCGCTGATGGGCATCGTGGAGATCACGGCCTCCGCGGCGATCGTTTCGTCAACACCATTCGATCGGACCACCACGCCCGTCACGCGCCCGCGATCATGCCGCACTTTGATCACATCGGCGTTGAGGCGCACTTCGCCGCCGCGTTCTTCAATCATCTGTTGAGCGCGTTCCCACAACATACCCGGTCCCAAACGCGGATAATGAAACTCCTCAATCAACGACTTCACATTTTTCGCGCCGCGCGCGCCGAAGATCGCGCCCATCACAGCCTTCGGCAGCGACAGGTTCTGAATGCGCTGCGCCGCCCACTGCGCGCTGAGTTGATCACACGGGATGCCCCACACTTTCTCCGTATACGTCTTGAAGAAGATGCGATACAGCCGTGTACCAAAGCGATTGGACACCCATTCTTCAAAAGTCTTTTCGTTTCGATACGGCAAAATCTTGGAACGGAAATAACTCATCAACACCAGAAAACTTTGCCCCACGCCCAACTTGCTCAAGGCATCGGCAAAGCGCAGCGGATACAGAATGAACTTACGATTGTAGTAGATGCGGCTCAAGCGCGGGCGCACCAAAAAGTCATCGCCCAGAATTTCATGCCACAGCGCCTCCACTTCCGGCACTTTGGTGAAGAAGCGATGCCCGCCGATGTCCATGCGATAGCCGTTGAAGACCTCGGTGCGGGCGATGCCGCCCACGCGCGCGCCCATCTCCAGCACGATCGGTTTGACGCCCTGCTTGCTCAATTCGTAGGCCGCCGTCAGGCCCGCCGGCCCGCCGCCGATGATGACCACAGACTGGAGGTTGGAAGTTGGAAGTTGGAGGTTAGAGTTAGGGTTCATGCTGTATGATGAATTCGGTTTCGTTAGTGCCGTCGATGGTTAAACGTTCGCCCGTATCGAGGCGATAAAAGCCAACTGATATTTGTTTGATGCGGCCCAACACACTACGCTCTTCGACAATCTCGTCACCTGGCACCCAGACTGAAGTGGGAAACTTACCGCCGCGTGGTTGGCTATCAGCGGTCAAGATTTCACCTTTTTCATTTAGTGCATGCATAAACACGGTGTAGTCTATCGGAATTTGTTTAGCCGCTTTCCAGCACAAGGTTAGCTGTGTGGCCTGCACCGGCACCCGAACCTGATCGACAATGGCATCACCGTCAATGACGTCGACTTGATAGCCAACTAGCTTGATCGCCCCACCAAATGTCACATCGACTTTTTGTTTCGTTCCACAGGGCAAATCGTTCTTGACAACGATACGCGTGAGGCGGCTCGTCCCGCCCATGTCGGTCGAACTGAAGCCCGGTGCGTCGATACGAACGGTCAACTCCACATAAGTTATCTCAGTTATAGCCGTCTTGGCAGGTATCTGAAATCGCGTTGTGATGATTTCGTTTTCCCGCCAGGCCCAAACCGGATAGGCGTCGTCACCTAATGCCCGCTCCACATGATCCACAATTCCGCCCTGACCTTGAATCAACGCAATCGTGCCATAGGCATTGTCAATGTCGATCGTTGTCGGCACCTTGCGCCAATAAGTCTCCACTTCGATCAGGTCACCCTCGTTGAATCGCGCACCATTCAATCGATAGCCAACCAGTTCCACCACACTGAATCGCGCCGAGGTCGTCGTCGCGTCGTCGGGCAGCGCGGAGACGATCGGGCGCGCGTAGGCCGGTTGGATAATCATCAACGGTGAAACGAGCGTGAAAACCAGCGGAATCGCGCCTAGCGTAAACGTAATCGCCTTAGGCCACTTCGATAAGCCCAACGCCAATAACACGCCAATCGCCGCGAGTGACGGATACAACAAGCGTCCGTGAATGTCATAGATGTTAAACGAATAGCGCACGGCCGAAGCCAGCAACAGCGCGAACACACTCAACGCGATGAGCAGCTTGGCCCAATCGAGCGGCCACTCGCGCTGGCTGGCGCGTCGCATCAGTCCAATCAGCGCCGCCAGTACAATCACCCCGAATATCGGCCACCATGTCCGATCAACTCGCAACGAAAAATCAATCCAGAACAGGCCGAACAGCCCGATCATGTCACCGATAAAATCGCCAAACGTTGGTGGCACACGACCCGCGCCCGTCAACGCTTGCCATTCACGCCACGCCAGTGGGTCGCCATACAGCTGCCAATTACGAACATACCACCAACCGGCGACTACCAGCGCAAGACCGTAAATGACTACGACGGCCTGCACGAGTTGCGCCCACGGTATAGGCCGTTTTATCGAGAAATTCAGCCTTTTCTTTGCGTCTTCGCGCCTTCGCGGTTCAATCAACGACAGTGCCAACGTCACCAGTGGTACGGGCAGCAGCGCAATCAAACCGATCTTCGACAACAACGCCAGTCCCAACAGCCCGCCGCTGATGCCCGCCCACTTCAACACAGGTGCATCAAACCAGCGCAGCAGCGCATACACCAGCCACGTTGTTGTCGCAGCCGCCAGCGCATCATTGTTGATCATCGCTGCGCCATACACAAACTGCGGCACAAAGGCGACAATGGCTAAGGCCAATACGGCCAGCCGCTCATCGCGCAGAATGCGCCGCGCGATCTGCCACACGCCCCACAACGCCAGCGCATTCAGCGCAATCGAGACGAAGCGCGCCAGATGCGCGGCCAGCGCCGTGTTGTGCCACGGCCAATCTTCACGCGCCGTGTGGATCAACAAGTTGCGCGACGTGCCGCTCGCACCCTTTGTAATCAGCGGATTCGCCAGATTGAAGCGAAATTCGGCCGGAAAATCCGAGCGATCAATCGGCGCAATCAAGGCGGCGATCAACACATAGTACACCGGCGGATGCGCGCCGTTGCGCAAAAAAGTGGCCGGCTGCGCCGCATCAAAGACCGGCAGCCCGCCACCATCCGCCAGATGATTCGCAAACGCAAAATGCCAGATCTCGTCCGGGCCTTCAAATAAAGGCGTCACGATACTGTAGACGCCGGACAATACGACAAAGGTGCATAGGATGATAATGGCGTATTGCGTATTGCGTGTTGCGTGAGACCAGTTTGGAAATTTCACGAAACATGCACCACGCACCACGAAGATAGAAAAATCATCGTTCGACCACTTCAACCAACGTCATTAGCGCCACATAATCCCCGCCCGCGGCCACCGGCACGCGCACGACCGAAGCCGAATTATACCATCCGATGATCAGGGTAGCCGGGCCGCGATACGTGGTATCCACCAGCGTCAGCGCGTGATTATCTTCAACCACTTGCCCCGCTACCCACGCATTTGTCGGCGGCTTAGGCGGCGCATCATGCTGGGCGACCAGATGTCCATCCAGCGCGATCAACTGCGTGAAGACCGTATAAGCGGGCAGCGGCTCAGTATTTTTTGCGCGCCAAAATAGCGTCACATCCAGCGCACGATCAGGCGTCAGCGTGGTCGTTTTCAGCGTATAACCCAACAAATCCGCCACTTCGCCAAACTGCACCGACTGCGCAAACTGCATCGACGGCGCGTCAAATTTGAGTTGTGACTCGTCCAACGTCAACGTGGCAACAGTCAACCACCGATCGCCCTGCGCAATTTGCAACTGCACCTCGCCCCGCACCGGCGGATAGATCAACGTGCGCCGGTCGATGATCGCTTCACCGTTCGACCACTGATCAACAGGATACTCGTATGCCATCAAATTCGCTGGGAGTTCCGCCCACACCCGATCGGCCTGGGCCACCCTTGCGCGCCCGTCCAGCATCGAGGTTGTCTTGCGCCAGCGCAGAATCACGTCCACCTGGCCTAACGCAGTTGGCGAAGTCGTCGATAGACTGTAGGCTTCGAGATTGTCAATCGGCGTGAGCGGCGTCTGCCAGCGATAGCCGCTCAACGTGCGATACGGATCAGCTTCACTGATATTTCGCAGCAGCGTGATTTTGCCCACACTTTGCGGCTCGGATGCTTGTTGCGCCGTGTAAAACTTGATCGACACCGCATGCGCGATCGGCGGTGTGCCCGGCGGCACAGGCAGCACGAAGTAGTTACGGCCCGCGCGCAGATCGACATCCACGCTGGCGATGCGGCGTCCAGCTAGATCGATCAACCCTAACGAAGCCCGTTGCCAATCGGCGGCGGACACATTCGCCATAGGCCAATCCACGACCACCGTCAACGCGCCTTCATCCACACTCGTGATCGACGCCGCGCCACGTTCAACGCCGGGGTCAACCAGCGCATTTTCAAGATCATAGCCATACACTTCATAACCTTGAAACGACTGCCAAGTAGTTAAGCGCCCAGCCTGTTCCAGCAAGAAACGCCAATACTTAGCCTTATCCTGCGTCGAAATGGACCAATGCACCAGCCACACCCGCCGCGCATCGCCGACTGCGGCCCGCATCTGCTTAATCGCTTCGGCCTCGGTCGTCGCTGTCAGCATGTGCGTTGTCGCTGAACCGTGATCGTAATACGCCAGCGTGTAATCATTCGCTTCGGTCAAGATCACGTCGTTAAGTGACACATTTGCCTTCAAATGTGCCGCGACGTTTCGCGCATCATCCTTAGCATTGATCGGATTGAGCGCCGTGCCCCAACTCGCGCCGATCAGTCCGAGCGTGACCAACACAACTAGGCCGTTGGCAACGCGATCATCAACCGTCTGCCGTCTGCCGTCTATCGTCACGGTTTTCGCCAGCGCCGCGCCAACCAACACCCAGGCCGGGATGCTAAACGCCAGCAAATAACGCGGATGAAAAGCCGTCAACACTTGTGTCAACGCAAATCCAATGGACAGCGACACCGCGCCAAAGATCACAAGACCTTGTGTGCTGCGTCGATTGATCGGCCACGCACCCAAAACTGCCACCCCGATCACAATCACGCCAAGCCACACTAGTGGTTCGAGTGCCCCGGTGAGATCGCGCACGCCCGCCAACCACAAGCCCAGCACTTGATGCACAAACGCGCCGAACGCAGGCGGATGCTCGGTGGCCTGGATCAAACTATCGGGCGTGGAGAAGACCCACAGCGTCCACGCGATCAGCGGCAGCGCCGCCAACGCTTGTCCCAGCAACCACCGCAAGATCTGCGCGAAAGAGGCTCGTTGACGAATGAAGTAGCCCAGTGCGAGGAGGTTCAACGCGGCGATCAGCGGCACAGCAAAATAGTGTGTCAACAACAACGCAGCTTCAGCCCACAAGAGCGGCGTCTGCGCGGCCCGATCAAAGCCGCGTTCTGCCCAACGCACGGCAAAATACAGCATCGCGGCCGTCAGCGCAAAGAACAGCGCGTACATGCGCGCCTCTTGCGAATAAGCCACCAGCACGGGCGAGATGGCCGCCAGGCCCAGCGTCCACAGTCCGGCGCGAATGCCAAACAAGCGCCGCGCCAGCGCAAACAATACGGCCACGCCCAGCAAGCCGCTGGCCAGCGGCACGAAGCGCAAACTGAATTCGCTCCAGCCGCCGACGTTGCCCCAGAGCGCGGTCAGCACAAAATACAACGGCGGATTGCGGTCGCCGGTTTGCAGCCTGTGCCACAACGCGTCCCAGCCGTGGCTCGTGGTCTGCCACGTAAACACCTCGTCCCACCACACGCTTTGAGAGGACAGGCTAAACACGCGGACAGCAAAAGCCAGCAACAGCAGTGCGACGATGAAGGCGTGGTGCGTAGTGCGTGGTGCGTGTTTGAAATTCGCTGACTCGCTGACTCGCTGATTCATTTGGCCCGAACGTGCTCGAATACTTCGAGTGTCTTCGCCGCGATGCGATCCCACGTATACAGTTTCGCCGCTTGCCGCACCTCGTCGGACAACCGCGAACGCAACACCGGATCGATCAACAATCGCTCAATCGCCTGCGCCAACGCGGGCGGATCATTCGGCGGCACATACAACACCGATTGTTCCGGCGTCAACCCATCGATCGGATAGCGCGGCTCGGTGGTCACGATGGCGCGACCGTGCGCGATGGCGGCCATCAAACTGCCGCGCCGCACCGAAGCGCCATCGACGTAAGGCAGCGCCATCACATCACAGGCCGAGAGGGCGCGTGACGCGCCAATCGGATCCAGATAGCCGGTCGCGCTAACGTGCGGCTTCAATTCCAGCACTTCCATCAAGGCATCCACTTGCGCGGCATACGCGGCATTAGTCGGATCGCTCGTCCCCGTCCGCCCGCCCACGAGGATCAAGCGCACGGGCAAATGCCGATCGAGCAGCAGCCGCACCGCCTGCATCAACGTCTCGCCGCCCTTACTTAAATTCAAAAAGCCAAAATAACCAACAGTAAATTCATCGCGTTGCACGCCCCAGCGCTCGCGCTCATCGACCACATCAAATACGCCCGCTTGCCCCGGTTGAATGTTGCTGCCGATGGGCACCAAATGGAGATTGGACGCTGGAAACTGGAGGCTGGACAACCGCGCGCGATCTTCTTCATTGGTCACGATCATCGCATCGCTGCGCCGCCCCAGATATTCCACCACTTTCCAGCGCAGCGGCCCGGCCTTGGGAAACAGATACGGCATCAACAGATCGTGATACGTGGTGACGATGGGTGCTTTGATCAAACGCCGCGCCGTGCGACTGGGCAAAAAATTCACGCCGACGCGCATGGCATACGCGGCCGGTTCATACTGAATATTCAGCACATCCAATTGCTCTTGGCGTGCCACCGCCGCGATCGATCGCCAGCACGTCAGGCCCCACGACTTCACCACGCGATGCACACACACGCCGGGTTCGTCTTCATCTGCGCCGACGCCCGTAATCACGTGGACTTCGTGATGTTGCTCGACCAAGGCCCGCGCCAGTTCGCGCGAGAAGTCGCCTACGCCGCCTTGCATGGGCGGATATTCACCCGTAATCAAGCCGATTTTCATTGCAACCTCGATCGCAACACTTGCCCATAAACGCCGATGCGCTGGCGGCGCAACTCGCGTTTCTGGCCCAGTGCATACTTCAGCGCCTCAAGCCCGATCTGCCACACGTACTGGCTCAACAGCCACACGCGCAGCACGCCCGCCACCCCGCGACCGTGCCACTTGCGAAAGTAGCGCACTTTGCTGGTGTTGAATCGAATGTGCCGCGCGGCCACGGCTTGTTCGCTGCTCTTGCCTTCGTAGTGAATGACCTGTGCCTCCGGGAGATACACGATTCGCCACCCGGCCAATTTAATGCGTTTACACAAGTCCAGTTCTTCCGAGTACATGAAAAAATTCACGTCGTCATATACCCCGACCCGATCGAGCACCTGCCGCCTAAAGAGCGTACACGCACCCGTCACCCAATCGACATCCTGCACGACGTTGGCGGGAACATCCTCCATGTAGTAGCGGCGTAACAGCCCGCGCGGCGCGAGGCTTTGCAGCCACGTACTCTCGAAAAAGCCGGTCAGCACCGTTGGAAAACGTCGCCGCGAAGGCTGGATCGATCGATCGGGATTGAGTAACAGCGGCCCGGCTGCGCCTACATTCGAGTTGGCTTCTGCATAATCCAGCAGCCGATCGAGTGATTCATCAACGATTTCGGTATCGGGGTTCAGCACCAGCACATAGCACC
>JAGOBP010000466.1 GCA_017999195.1 Thermoflexales bacterium | reverse complement strand
GCATCATACAACACCGTCGCGGCGGTCTTGCCCACATCCAGACCCGAGATGAACAGGCCCGCCTTGAAGCCGGTCGGTTGCCCGGCGGCCCACGGCTTGCAGGCTTCATACGCGCCCAGGCCCACACCGATGATGTCGTCGGTCTTCACGCCCGCCGTTGCCAGCGCATTCAACGTACCCAGCACGCCTTCGTCATTGCATGCGAACACAACCCAGTTCGTGACTTCGGGGTGCGCCGTGATGATCGGGCCGGCCGCGTCTTGCGAGGCCAGGGCTTCGCCCGTGTACGGCACGGAGAAGATTTGCGCATCGGTCACGCCCGCCGCCTTGATCGCGGCCTTCTCGTTATCGGTGCGATCGTTGCAGACCGAGAGCGTCTGCACTTCGACGGACAACACGCCGACCTTCTTGGCGCTATCCTTGAGCCAGCCGCTATCCGTCAACAACTTGGCCGCAGCCTCGCCCACCTTCTTGCCCATGTCCTTGCCGTCGAAGCCGACGAACGGGACCGGGTTGCCATCGGCATCCTTGATGCTGTCGTCGGTCGCGATCAAGACCACGCCCGCATCCTTCGCCGCTTTGGCGATGGCTGGCCCAATCGTCTGATCGGGCACGGTGATGGCGATGCCCTTGGCGCCCGCCGAAATGGCGTCATTCACCAGGCCCACACCCAAATTCGGGTCGAGCTTGGCATCGAACTTCTTGGCGTCCGCACCCGCAGCATTGGCCGCCGAAACGAACGAGTTTTGCAGGTCGATGAAATACTGCTGATCGGCGCTCTTGTTGATCACCACAAACAGCGGCTTGCCAGCCGGAGCGGCGGGCTTCGGCGCATCCGTCGCCTTCGGCGCTTGCGGTGCGGCGGTTGGGGTGGCCGCCGGGGCAGCGCAGGCCCCCAAAATCAGCGACGCGACGACCAGCAACGACACAACGAACAACGTCTTCTTCATGGTAACTTTCTCCTTGTTGAGGGGTGGGACATCCGTCGGTCAATACCAACGGTTTGAACACAACTCGCACATGATGACGGGCGTTTTAACGCACTCGCGTTTCGGGCATTGGCCTCCTTCCGAAATCCAGGCTTGACTACCATTGCGCGATGCGCTTGAGTATCGCGCGTTCTTCGGCTTCAGTCTCGGTCGCCATCGTGAGGAAGATCCCTTCGGGCCGCACGGCCCCGATGAAGTCTTCCAGCTCGATCGGGCTGAGATCGACGATCACGGATTTGCCGGCGGCCTGAATCTTTTTGATCAGGGGCACCCACTGCCTAATCGGCAGATCATCGCCCATGCCCTGCACCCACTGAATCGCCTGCACATTGGGCAGATCCAGAATCGCGTCCAGATGCCGCGCCACGCCTTTGCCGTCAACGTGAAAAATGTTGTGTGTCATGTGCTGCACTTCGGCCAGCAGCGCGGGCAGCGCAAAGCGCTTGAAATAGCGCGGCGAGATCATCGCGCCAAAGTCACAGCTGGGAATGTGCATCTTGCCGAACGACGGAATGCCCATCCACGTGATCGACGGTTGACCGTGGGCTTTCAACAGTGTATCGAAGTGATCAAATAGCGCGAGAAAATCAGGGGTGCAGCGCGCCAGGCACGGCGGCAGCCGGTCGGGCCGATCGACCATGTCCAGCAACAGCGGCTCCGTGCCGCGCAACGCCGCCAGCCAATCGAGGCCGGGGTGCAGGTCCGTATAACCCACCAGGAATTGGCCGCGACACACGTCCAGCGCCGCGCGCGTCAGGCTTTCCAACTTGCGCAGATATTCGCTTTGCCAGTCCAACGTCACAGCCTGATCGTAATCAGCCAAAATGGGCATCGCCCAGGTGGTGACGTCCGAAAACTCCAGCGGGCTGCCATACAGCGCGGCAAAAACGTTCGGGCCTAAGTTGGGCCAGAAGACCGGAAAGGTCTCGCCCAGGTAACGCTTGCCGCGCACTTGATTGAGAAAACTTTCGAGCTGGTATTCTTCATCAAACCACTTGTCTTTCAGATCGCGCCAGCTGTCTTTCCAGGTGCTGTCGGCCGCGTCATACTCGGCATTGTGGCGCGTGAAGCGCACCGGCGGGCGATCGATCATCTGCTGTTCGTACCACGCATAAATCCGATCGACGGCCTGATCGAAATCGGGTTTCGATTCCAGTTCGATACTCCAGCGGGGGGCGGCGGTTTGAGGATTACTCACAATCTCTGGCCTTTGGTTTGAGAATCGATCAAGGGGACTTCGCCGGTTCCCGATGGGAGCGGCAACAGCCCGACGGCCCGTCGCTCGACCGTGAAGATGCCCGCCGCGCGCAAGGCTTGCTCGAAATCGCTGTAGGAAAAGTCTGGTTTCTGCAAATGTCCGGCCACCTCGCCGACCAGACTGCGGACTTCCGACTCGCTGAGCCATGCGCAGCTGATCAGCGCGATGTGACGGGTGGCGTCGTCGGACTTGAGGGCGCGCATAATCTCCCAGCCGATCAACTCGCCGGGCAGTTCCGCATCGATGATGACGACTTCGGGCTTGAGCCGTCGCGCCAGTTCCACCACATCCTCATCCGCCCCGGCGCGCACGCAGTCGATGCCGCGGCCCTCGGCAAACCGGAGCAGGAGATTGGCAATGAAGGGGTCAGCCTCGGCGATCAAGCAACTGGCGCGCGCGTCCGCTTTGGAGGGCATGTGTTCATTATGATCAAGGCGGGCCGCCAAGTCTAGCAGAAAAGGATGGTGAATCCGTACGATTGGACGACTTGCGGAGAAATTTCTTCAGACGGTATTCGGCCGCTCGCCACGCTGATAGGCATGCGGCGAAACGCCCACTTCGTCCCGGAAGACGCGGGCAAAATAACTGGAATCAGAGAAGCCGACCGCCAATGCCACCTCGGTTACGTTGAGGCCGCCCTGTTCCAGTAAATTGCGCGCTTGACGAATGCGATACCGATTGAGGTAAGTAATGGGCGTCAGGCCCGTCTCTTGCCGGAAACAGTGGGTCAAGTGACGTTCGCTAATGCCAACGCGCGCCGCCAATTCGCTGCGCGAGATCGGTTCGGCGTATTGCTCGTGAATATAGGCCATCGCCTGACGGACCACCCGCTGCACTTCGCCGCTGAGGTGTTTGCGGCGATTCAACACCGTCTCCACCTGGGCCAACACCTCCGCCCCGGTAAAGACGCCCTTCGCCAGGATGGCCGCCACGCCCTGTTGCAATCGCGCCATATCCTGCGCCGTGAGCAGCTGCGCACTAAGCACGATCACGGGCACATCACGCGTCGCGGCCTGCTCCCGCATCGCTTGCAACACCGCAAAACCGTCGAGGATGGGCATCATCAAATCCAGCAACACCAGATCGGGCCGACGCTGCGCCATCAGGTCCAGCGCCTCGCGGCCATCACGCGCTTTCAG
The DNA here is from genome assembly GCA_017999195.1 of Thermoflexales bacterium. GTDB lineage: Bacteria > Chloroflexota > Anaerolineae > Fen-1058 > Fen-1058 > JAGOBP01. The sequence goes on along the minus strand of JAGOBP010000466.1, from coordinate 619 downwards.
GATGTGACAGTGCGGCGCAAGCTTCTCCAGGATACGCACATGCAGTTCCAGGATGCCCGGCTCGTCGTCCACCACCAGGATGGTGCGACCACTGACGCCCGGCTCCAGCGTGAAGCCCTGACGGGTCAACGCCCGCGCCAAATCCGATGAGGATACCGGCTTGACGAGATACTCTAGTTCCAGCGCCGCGCCGTGATCGGACTCATCCGAGAGGGTGTAGAACACGATCGGGATGTCCTGGGTTGGCAGGTTTTGCCGTAGAAGCTGCATCAATTCCCAGCCGCGTTCACCGGCCGGTTCATAATCGAGCACCACCGCCCCCAGCGGCGAGACGATCAACTGGGTCAGCCAATTAGCCTTGAGGTCGGCCTTGAGCAGTTCCACGGCAAAACCGCGCGCAACCAGATGCTGCGCGAGCGGATTAGCGTCTTCGGCTTGCTCGGTCAGAACCACTACCACGCCCGAACGATCCATCGGCGCGGCCGCCTCAGTGTCGATGGCGGCCATGATGGGCAGCGAAAAATAAAAGGTCGAGCCAGCGCCATCGGTGCCGGAAGATAACACGCCGATTTTGCCGCCGTGAAGTTCGATCAGGCGGCGACTGATCGCCAAGCCCAGC
>JAGOBP010000465.1 GCA_017999195.1 Thermoflexales bacterium | reverse complement strand
CAATGGACCAACGCTTCATTGCGCGCGTGCTCATACACATCGAAGAGATACTGCCGTATGATCGTGAAGGCCCAATCGCCGCGCGGCAGTTCCACCAGCGTCGCGTTACGAAACTCACCGGCCTTGCGCCAAAAGGCCAATCGATCAGGTGTAGGTTGGTTGAGTTGCTCATGCAAAATCGTGTACCAGATCAGCGCGTGGCCCAATTCGTCTTGCGCCAGATTGGAAAACGCGATGTCTTCTTCCAGTAACGGTGCGTGCCCCGTCCATTCGGAATCGCGATGACCGAGCAGAAATTCGTCATCGGCAAAAGCGAGCAGGGTGGCAATAAGTGATTGAGTGTCCATGCTATGTTTTGTTGGCAAGATGACAAGATGAGCTGCTAATCGGGAAGTCAGCCCTTCATCATGTCATCCTGTCAGGTTTCTTGCCAGTTTTCCGCGCGCTTGATGATGTCCCGCATGGGAAAGCCGCTGGCTTCGCGATAACTCTTGTCGGTGGCGGGCTGAAACCACGCTTCGGCTTCTTCATAGGGCGTGGCCGTGATCTGATCGCTGGGCACCACCCACAAGCTGACGCAGTCCAATCGGCGCGCAAACTGGTCGCGGGCCAATTGTAACGCCAACTCCGCATCGGGCGCGTGTACTGCGCCGACGTGCACATGCGGCTCGCCGCGTTTGCTCTGGTGAAAGACCTCGAAGGTGCGAAGTTGAGAGTCCATGTTAGTTTGATAGTTAGGTAGTGAGATAGTGCAATAGTTCGGTAGTTGCGAGAGTTGTGCGGATGTCGTTTGGACACTATTGCACTATCTGACTATTGCACTACCACACTCGCTAAAGCTTCACGCACCCAACGGCCTTCTTCGTGCGCGGCGCGGCGAACAGCCAGGCGCTCGGCATTGAGCGGGCCGTGTCCACCGATCACGCGCTTGAACTCTTCCCAATTGGGTTCGCCGAAGTGCCAGCGTTTGGCGGCCTCGTCGTAACGCAATTCGGGATCGGGGATGATCAGGCCCAGGCGCAGAATCTGCGGCGCGTATTGGGCCACAAAATCGTAGCGCAGTTCGTCGTTGCTCTTGGTCTTGACCTTCCAACGCCGCATCTTTTCCAGATGCACCGAATCCTTGTCGTTCGGGCCGAACATCATCAACGTGGGCCACCACCACCGATCGAGCGCGGCTTGCACCATCGAGCGTTGCTGGCGCGTGCCGCCCGCCATCGTCACAACAAAGTGATGACCTTGCTTCAGGTGAAATGATTCCTCATAGCAAATGCGCTTCATCGCCCGCGCATAAGGCCCATATGATCCTTCCGCCAACATCAATTGGTTCACGATGGCGGCCGCATCCACCAACCAGCCGATCATGCCGACATCGGCCCACGTTTGCGCCGGATAATTAAAGACGTTGGCGTACTTGGCCTTGCCCGACAGCAAGTCGTCTAACATCTGTTCGCGCGTAATGCCCAGCGTTTCGGCGGCGCGATACAGCAGCTGGCCATGACCGGCTTCGTCTTGCACTTTGGCCGTCAAGGCCAGTTTGCGCCGAAAGGTGGGGGCGTTGGGAATCCAGCCGCCTTCCGGCAAACAGCCCACAATCTCGCTGTGGGCGTGCTGCGAAATCATGCGGATGAGCTGCTTGCGATACTCCAGCGGCATCCAATCGTGAGGTTCGATCTTGTCGCCGCGCTGGATGCGGGCTTCAAAGGCGGCCAGCGCGGCGTCAAACTCCGGTCCCTGCTGTGGCTCGGTCGCGTCGATTTTGGGATCGGCGGCGGCCAGAACGCTCATCATGCTCATGTGTCCCTCCGTTGGCTAGACGTTGTGGGCGCGCCGGAATTGTACCATACGTCCAAGCGGGTCTTGGGCTGGATTTTTCGATGCATTGGATATGTGCTATGATGACTCCAAGATTCGGAGATTGCGGTATGACGAACGAACACGTACTGATCGTCGATAAAAATGAAGAGACGCGCCGCTGGATCATCGCCCGGGTGTTACAGCCGGCCGGTTATATCTTTTCGGAAGCCGCCACGGTTGACGAAGCCACGCTTAAGCTGCCCGTGTTTCAACCTCACGTTGTTGTGGTCGCCTTGACGGCCAACGTCGCGCCGGTACTCGATTTCATTCGCACGACTGAAGCCGCCCACGCCAGTATCGTGTACACCTCGTCGCCGTCGATCGATGTGCAGCAGGCCGTGCTGCATGCCGGTGCGCGCGATGTGCTGGTCAAGCCGTTTACCGATGAGCGACTGGCGCGCGCCATCGAGCGGGCGGCGCGCGATACGCGGACTCGCCAGGAGCGCGACAGTTTGCGCGAGCAGACCGAACGGCAAGCGCAGGAGTTTAACGCGCTGTACACGGTCAGCAAGCAGGTTGCGGCGCTGCTTGATCTGGAAGAGATTCTGGGCATGGTGGTCAGCGCGGCGACGAATCTGACCGGCGCCGAAGAGGGCACGCTGATGCTGCTGGATCAAGACAGCGGCGAGCTGTATCTGCGCGCCAGCCGGTATCTGGCCGAATCGTCCGCGCGCAAGACCCGGGTCAAAGTCACCGATACGTTGATGGGGCGTGTGGTGCAGAGCGGCCGGCCGATTATGATGAACGGCGAAGAATTGGTGCGCGTGCAAAGCTCGTATCTGGTTAAATCGATTCTGAGCGTGCCGCTGCTGTTTGCCGATCGGGTGACGGGCGTGTTGAGTATCGACAACAAACGATCGGGCCGCAATTTTAACGAGCATGAAGTGCATCTGCTCTCCACGCTGGCCGATTCGGCCGCCATCGCGATTGAGCACGCGCAGCTCTTTAGCGAAGTGCGCCGCCGCGCGAATGAACTGGCCGCGCTGATCGAAATCGATCGGCATATCTCGGCGACGCTGGACTTAACCGTGGTGCTGGAGCGCATCGCACAGCATGCCCAGGAACTGCTCAAATCCGACGACAGCGAAGTGTATTTGCTGGAGCCTGACGGCTATACGTTGCGGGCCATCGTCGCCCTGGGCACGTATGCCGAAGAGATCAAGGCGCAGCCGCTGCATCTGGGCGAAGGCATTGTCGGGCTGGTGGCGCAATCGGGTGTGGCCGAGGTGGTCAACGACACCAACAACGATCCGCGGAGTGTAACCATTCCAGATACCCCGCAAGAGCATGAATCGCTGGTGTGTGCGCCCTTGATCTTCAAGGAAAAATTGTTAGGCGCAATGACGGTGGTTCGCAACGGCGCTCATCCGGCGTTTCAGACGCGGGACCTAGAATTTCTGAAAGGCCTGGCGGGTCAGGCCGCCATTGCCATTGAGAATGCGCGCTTGTTTGCCACCGAGCGCGAGCGCACCGCCGAGTTGTTGCGCACGTTGGACAAGCAGCGCGAACTGGATCACATGCGGAGTGAGTTCATTCAAAACATCTCACATGAACTGCGCACGCCGTTGGCGATTGTGCGCGGCTATGCCGAATTGTTGGATAGCGGCGAATTAGGCCCGCTGCCGCCTGAGCAGCACGCCTCGATTTCCGTGATGGCGCGGCGCACGCGCATGTTGAGCAAGATGCTGGACGATCTGCTGGCCATCCTCACGGCGGAGGCCGGTGACAGCGCGCGCCAGCCGCTTGATCTGCGGCAGTTGGCCGATAATTTGGTGATTGATTTTCAAGCCGTGGCGCGCCAGCAGCACTTAACGCTGAAGGCCGATTTTAAGCCCAATATTCCGATTGTGCTGGGTGATCCCATTCAGTTGCGGCGGATGCTGGACAACTTGTTAAGTAATGCGGTCAAGTTCACGCCGTCCGGCGGCCAGATCACCATTCGATTGTCCGCGGCTGACGAGCACGTTAACTTAGAAGTTGCTGATACGGGTATCGGCATCGCCGCCGATAAACTGCCGCGCGTTTTCGATCGGTTTTACCAGGTCGATGGCAGTACCACGCGGCGTTATGGCGGGGTGGGCCTGGGGTTGGCCCTTGTCAAAGAAATTGGGGAATAGCACGGCGGCAGCGTTACCGTATAGAGGGAAGTCGAACCAG
>JAGOBP010000464.1 GCA_017999195.1 Thermoflexales bacterium | reverse complement strand
GAAATGCACCGAACTGTGTTCCCTTGTTTGACAGCCCTATGCCGCTCTGTTACACTGGTAAGGGCGATGCATTCGCACCTGAATCAGGGCTAAACGGTCTTGCTTGTGTGGCGAATGCATCGCCCCTACAATTCACCGACGAGGCACAGCATGGACGAATTGCAACGCACCATCGAGTGGCACAGCGGCACGGTCAAGATGATCGATCAGCGTGTGCTGCCCTTGCATTACGAGATCAAAACGTACACGGATTACGTCGGCGTGGCCGAGGCCATTCACACGATGGTCATTCGCGGCGCACCGGCGATTGGCGCAGCAGCAGGCTTTGGCCTGGCCCTGGCCGCTTTGAAGAGCACGGCCAAGACCCGATCGGACATGCTGCGCGATTTGGACGTGGCCGCCGAAGTCTTGCGCAAGTCGCGACCCACCGCCGTCAATTTGTTCTGGGCGATTGATCGGATGCTGAAAACCGCTCAAAATGAGGCGTTTTCAAGCGCCGAAGATGTGCGCGAAGCGCTGATTGCGGAAGCGCAAAAAATCGCCGATGAGGATGTGGAGATCAACAAGCGCATGGCTGAGTATGGCGCGGCGCTGGTGAAAGACGGCGATACGATTCTCACGCACTGCAATACGGGCGCACTGGCCGTGGTCGATTACGGTACGGCGCTGGGCGTCATCCGGCGCGCACATGAGCAGGGTAAACGCATCAAAGTGTTTGCGGATGAGACCCGCCCGCGCTTGCAAGGTGCGCGGCTGACCGCCTGGGAATTGATGAAGTGGGGCATCGATGTAACGTTGATCGCGGACAATGCAGCGGGACATTATCTGCGCACAGGGGCGATTGATATTTGTTTCGTCGGGTCCGATCGGACCACAGCCAACGGCGATGTGGCCAATAAGATCGGCACGTACAAGTTGGGCGTGGTGGCCAGGGAAAACGGCGTGCCCTTTTATCCAGTGCTGCCCACTTCGACGATCGATCTAAGTTTGGCGCACGGCGATCTGATTCCCATTGAGGAACGCGACGAAACAGAAGTGACCGAGATCGAGGGCGTGCGCATCGCGCCACTCGGCGTGAAGGTGGGCAATCCCGCTTTTGATGTGACGCCCCACAAGTATGTGACGGGCATCGTGACGGAGAATGGCATCGCTTATCCGCCGTTTGAGATCAGCCTGCGAAAAGTCGTCAACGGACTTTGAAGCGGACCAACGAATAGAAACGGACATACCATGACCCTGACCGACGATTTGATCTGGAACGCGCGCGCCTACGTGTATCAACACTTCGCGCAAACGACGCACGCCCCCACTGTGGCTGATGTGGCCGCGCATTTTCGATTGGGCGTAGAAGAAGCGATCGAGGTGTTTGACGAACTGAATGCGCGGCACGCCTTCTTTCTGGAGCCGGGCACGCACGACATCCGCATTGCCAATCCGTTTTCGGCTGTGCCTACGGACTTCATCGTTCAGGCGCAAGGCAAGGCGTATTACGCCAACTGTGCGTGGGATGCGCTGGGGATTGCCGCCGCTTTACACAGCGACGCTGTGATCAACGCCACGTATGCCGAAGACGATACACCGCTCACGTTTACCCTTCGCGCCGGGCAAGTGCAGCATCCCGAAGCGGTGGTGCATTTGCTGGTGCCTTTTGCAAACTGGTACGATGATATGGTCTTCACCTGAGGGACCATCTTGTTCTTCCGGTCGGAAGACGCCGTGACGACGTGGTGCGCGGACAAAAACGAGCCGCGCGGGGAAGTGCTCTCGATTGCGCTGTTGTGGCAACTGGCGCAACTTTGGTATCACAATCGACTGTCGGTTGAGTATCATGGACGCACCTTGCTCGACGTGCAAGCCATTTTCCAACAATTGGGGCTGACTTCGGCCTTCTGGCAGTCCAACGCGGATCTCAACGCACCGCAAAAATAGGTCTTTCATGTCACGCTATTTCAAAGTGCTGACCCTGCTGCTCGTCTTGATCAGCCTCACGGCCTGCCTGCCCGATGACACGCTCGATGTGATCTTGGGCACGCCCGCCCCGCTGATCGAAACTACGCCGCTCAAGTCGGCGACGAAATCACCTACGAAATCAGCCACCAAGCCAAGCACCAAGTCGGCCACGCGCACGCCTAAAGTCACGCCAACGCAGGAACGCGCCGCCGACTTCGACTTCTACGTGCTCAGCCTGTCGTGGTCGCCCGATTATTGCGCCACCACCGACAACGCCGATCCCAATCAATGCCGCGTGGGCCAGAAATTGGGCTTTGTGCTGCACGGCCTGTGGCCGCAATACCTCAACGGTTATCCCAGCGATTGTGATACCACTCGCCTGCCCGATAAGACGCTGGCGAAGTTTCCCAATCTCTTCCCCAACACCAGTTTGGCGATTCACGAATGGCGCAAACATGGCACGTGTTCGGGCTTGACGCCGGAAGGCTATTTGTCGCTCGCGCAAGACATCAAAGCGTCCGTTGCCATCCCGATGGAGTATCAGCGCCCGACAAAAGCCCTGCGCGTCACGGTCGACGACCTAAAGCAGGCGTTTCTTGACGTCAATCCCAGTTTCACCGCCGCGACGGTCGTTGTCAACTGCTCTGGCTCGGGCCGTTTTTTGAAGGAACTCTACATCTGCTTCTCGATCGACGGCGAACCCATCGAGTGCAGCCGCGAGTTGCAGAAGGACGAATCGCGCAGTTGTAAGAACGCGGACTTTCTGGTGCGGAACGTGAAGTAATGTGCCGCCGACGCCCAAAGGTTGTTGCAGGGCCACCCGCCGATAAACTCCGGCGCGGGAGTTTGAATCGATTGCCGCCGGGTTTAGTCGGAGGGCACAGGAGTTTTGATCGGGCGTGAAATAGTTTTGATCAGATGCGTGGGAGTTTTGATCAAACGCGAAATAGTCTTGATCGGGCACACAGGAGTTTTGATCAAACGCACAATAGTTTTGATCAGGTGCATGTGAGTTTTGATCGGACGTGAAATAGTCTTAATCGTGCGCTTGGGAGTTTTGATCAAACGCACAATAGTTTTGAGCAGGCGCGCGGAAGTTTTGATCGGACGCACAATAGTTTTGATCAGATGCACGCGAGTTTAGATCAAACGCGGTTGAGTTTTGATCGGACGCATATACCCCCTTATGAACATCGTCAACGTCGGTTACGACTCCACTAACTATTATGTGCTTGGTCAAGGCAACACGCGCCTCCTGGTTGATGTTGGCTGGCCGGGCACATTGCCCAAACTGCTGGCGAATCTGAAGCGCAAAGATATTGCCCTGCCAGACATTCACTATTTATTGGTCACGCACTATCACCCCGATCACGCCGGGCTGGCGCAAGAAGTGAAAGCGCACGGCGTCAAACTCATCGCGCTGGACTCGCAAGTACAGGCGATTCCCATCTTAAAGACGCACATGAAGCCTGTCAATCACTACGTGGATATTCGGCTGGATGACAACCTGAATCTGACCTGCGAGGCCAGCCGGAAATTCCTAAAAACGCTCAAGCTTGAAGGCGAAATCATCAGCACGCCCGGTCACAGTGATGACAGCGTCACGTTGATCCTGGATGAGGGCCTCGCCTTCACCGGCGATCTCATCGGCCCGCAGCATGTCGCCGACGCAGGCCGCCCGCAAGCCGAGTTGAGTTGGGCCAAGATTCGCGCGCGGCGAGTCACTACGATCTATCCCGGCCACGGCCCGATTCGGCCGTTGGCCTAAAGGATTTTAACTATGAACACCCTTGCCAGTGAACTCGTTCAAATGATCGATCGGGCTGCCGATCAACTCCGCGCCCTGCCCGAAGCACACGCCGATCTCGCCCTCGACGGCCAGTGGTCGGCCAAACAAATTCTGGGCCATCTCATCGACTCGGCCGCGAATAACCATCAACGCTTCGTGCGCGCCCAGTTCACCACCGACCTTATTTTTCAGGGTTACGCGCAGGAAGACTGGCTTCGCGTGCAATACTACGTCGATGAACCGTGGGCGGCCATGATCGATTTCTGGCAACTGTACAATC
>JAGOBP010000463.1 GCA_017999195.1 Thermoflexales bacterium | reverse complement strand
ACAAAGGCATCGGCCTGCGCGGCCTGCGCTTCGGCGGCGGCTTCGGGTCGCGCGCTGATGACGATGATGCGCAGACGCGGCTCCGCTCTGCGCAGCGCGGCCAGCCCAGCGGCGGCTTCCAGGCCGGGCAATTCCCAATCGAGGAGCAGGCAATCGAGCGGCGCAGCGGCCACCCGATCGAACACCTGCGCCCAATCGGCGGCTTCGCACACGTCAATCTCGGCGAAGCGGGTCTCCATCACCAGGCGCAGCGCCGAGCGCAAATCGGGATTGTCATCGGCCACCAGGCAGCGTTTCATCCTTATCACCCGCGTATAGCATACGCGCGCGACGCGGTTTTGTCCCTGACCAGCCGGAGAGTCTAACCCTGGCCAAGTGGACAGGCTCAATAAAAAATGCTCCGGTCGATGGGCCGGAGCATGGGGGCGAAGCGCGTTTATACCAGTTTTTTTTGCAGGGCCAGCGCCACTGCCGCGACGCGATTATCGACCTGCAATTTGCCAAAGAGGTTGCCGATGTGGTATTTGACCGTGGATTGACTGATGATCAAACGGTCGGCGATTTCCGCGTTATTCAAGCCGTCCACCATCAACTTTAAGACTTCGCGCTCCCGATCGGACAAGCTTGGCCCGGCGGCCTGTCCGCTGGCTTGCGCCAGCGCCCGCCCCGCTTCCGGCGAAAGCGTCATATTGCCGGCGTGCGCGCTGCGAATCGCCTCGGCCAGTTCGCGCGCGGAGACGGTCTTCATCAGGTAGCCGATCGCGCCGGCGTGCAGGGCGGCCTGCACCCGCGTGTCTTCATGAAAACTGGTCAACGCAATAATGCGCACGTTGGGATACAGGCGATGAATCTGGCTGGTGGCCGCCAGCCCGTCGGTGCCCGGCATCATCAGGTCCATCAAGATCACATCGGGCTTCAGCAAGCCGCAGCGCACAATCGCTTGATCGCCGTTTTCGGCTTCGCCCACCAATTCCAGGTCGGGCGTCACTTGCAAAAACAGGCTCAAGCCGCTGCGCACCACGGCGTGATCGTCCACAATCAGCACTCGAATGCGAGTTTGATCAGTCATCGAGGTTGTCCTTGGCCCCTGGTTCGGCCCACGTGATCGTGATCTGCGTCCCTTCGCCCGGCGCGCTATACAAGGCATAACTTGCCCCAATCGCGGCGGCGCGCTCGCGCATGATCTGCGTGCCCAGATGATCGGGCAGCACAGTCACCGGATCAAAGCCTGCGCCGTTATCCACAATCGACAGGCGCACGGCGTCGCTTACGCTGAACAACAGTGTCACCAGCACCTGCGTCGCCCCGGCGTGTTTGACGATATTGTTCAGCGCCTCTTGCGTGATGCGATACAGCGCCAACTGCACGTCGGCGGGCAAGGTGCGCTGCCCTTCGACCGTCAACTGCACGGGCAAGCGCGCCCGGCCAATGAAGGAGTCGGTGAGTTGGCGCAGCAAATCGGGCAGTGGCACATCCACCAACGCATTCGGACGTAGTTCCACCAACAGCGTGCGCATCTCGGCCAGCGCCCCGCGCGTCAATTGGCGCAGCTCTTCCAGGCGACGGCGCGCTTCGGCAGGATTCAGGTCCCACAATTCGGGCATGACTTCGGCGATGAGGCTGGCCGAGAACAGCGTCTGCGTCACGGCGTCGTGCAGATCGCGGGCGAGGCGCGTGCGTTCGCTGTTGACGGCTTCTTGCGCGGCCTGCTGTTGCAGCAATTGATTGGCCTGATTCAATTCCGCGGTGCGTTCGGTGATGCGCTCTTCCAAACTGCGGCGATATTCGGCCTCTTGCGCGGCCAGCCGCGCAGTGGCGCGCTTCTCGTCGTCGATGTCTTCGATCAGCGTGATCACATAATCGGGTTGGCCGTCCGGCCCGCGCACCAGCGAATAGTTGACGCGCGCCCAACAGATCATGCCGTCCTTGCGCCGGAATTGCAGTTCCACCGCATACGAGTTGCGTTGACCGTTGATCAATTCACGATAGAGCTCGGCATCCGAACCGTCCGCTTCAGGCACGATCAGATCGAGCGGGTTCAGCGCGCGCAGTTCGTCCGCGGTGTACTGCACAATCTGCGTGGTCACGGGATTGATGGCGAGCACCTGCCCATCCAGGGCGTTAAGCGTAATGCCCACCGCCGCATTTTCAAACACGGCCTGAAAGCGCGCCTCGGATTTGCGCAGGTCGGTCAGCATGCGCTTTTGGTCGTCAATATCCTCGACCAGCGCCACCACATAGGCCGCCGCGCCGGACACCTCGCGCACCGCCGACAGGGTCAGGCGCGTCCAGAAGACTTCGCCGTTCTTGCGCACATAGCGCCGCTCCACTTGATAGTAATCGCGCTGCCCGGCCAGGATCTCAATAAAGAGGTCCAGGCCGACCAGCGCATCGTCCGGGAAAACGGTGTTATCGGACGTGAGGTGGGTCAATTCTTCTTCGGTGTACCCGGACATGGCGCGAATGGCCGCATTGGCTTTGAGAAAACGCCCCTCGAGGGTCATCAAGGCCATGCCGATGGCCGAACTTTCAAATGCGGCGCGGAAGCGCTCTTCGGATTCCTGCAGCGCGAGCGCAATGCGTTTTTGTTTGTCCACATCCAGTACCATGCCGACCAGGTAACGCGGTTGACGGTCCGAGCCGCGCACGACCGACATGGTCACATGCGCCCAAAACACCTCGCCATTTTTGCGCAAGTAACGGCGGTCTGATTCATACGAATCACGCTGCCCGGCCATCAACTCGGCGAACAGTTTGGCGGACACGGGATCGTCATCGGGATACGTCACCTCGGCCGCGTTCAAGCCGATCATTTCTGCGCGCGTTCGCCCAAAGATGCGGAAGAAGGTCGGGTTGGCATCCACGAGCCGGCGATCTAAGCCCAGAATTCCAATCCCGACCGCCGGGTCGTTGAAAAACGCTTGAAACCGCGCTTCGGCGATGGATAACTCTTCTTCAACCGCCGCGCCGCGTTCCTTCAAGTGGATCAGGCGAATCTGTCCGCCCGTCATGACCAGCCCCACACACATCGCAATCATCACGCCGGACAGCAGCCACCCATTCCACCCGGGCGCGACGGCGTTGAGGTAACCTGTTATGGCGGTGATCGTCACGCTCAGGAGGAAGGCCAGCAGATAAAGCCAATGAGTTGTGCGCATCTTACCTCACAGCCAACGGGGGCAGATCATCTCGAAATGCGAGGTGCTCAAACCGGACAATACGGCCGGGGACGAGATTCGAATGAGGGGCAACCGACGAAACGGCGGACGGCGCGCCCCTTACAGTCAGGAGCAATACGCCGAAGACCGCCGCGCGATACGACATCCAGTGAGTTGAAAGTCGCGGCCGCAATTTGGATAACATGGCACGAACAGGCGAGATAACCGATCGAGTGGTGGTTACCCGCCCATTATAATCGATTCCGAAAAGATACGATCATATCGGTTGGCTGTGGACTTGCTTACCCTTCGCGGCCCAGCACCAACAGGGTAATATCATCGGCTTGGGGCGCGTCGCCGACGAAGGTGTGAATCGCGGCCAGGATGGTCTGTTGCATGTCCGCGACCGGGCGCGTCAGGTTCGTGCGCGCCACGTCTAGCAGCCGTGCCTCGCCAAAGAAATCACCCGCCATATTCTGCGCCTCGGTCACGCCGTCGGTGTATAACAGCACCCGGTCGCCTACGTCCAATGTGATCGTCCGCGCTGTCCACTGGCTGTCCTCGAACATGCCCAGCGGAATGCCCGTCAACTTCAGCGGAAGCGCCTCGCCGCCCGCGCGCCGCAGCACATACGGCGGATTGTGGCCCGCGTTGCAGTAGGTCATCTCGCCGCTGGCCGGATCGATCAAGCCGTAGAACGTCGTTACAAACAGATCGGTCTGCGCGTCGACGAAAATGCGGCGATTGGCTGCATTGAAAGCGAGCGCGGGTTGATCGGGATGTTCAAATACATATGTGCGCAAGATGGTGCGGCTCAGCGCCATGTACAGTGCCGCGCCCACGCCCTTGTCCGCCACATCCG
>JAGOBP010000026.1 GCA_017999195.1 Thermoflexales bacterium | reverse complement strand
ATACAAATCATTCGAGCCAACGGGCGGCCATTCTTCGCGGGTCACGGCCAATGTCGCGTAGGTCAAACCGGCGTATGCGGGCACGGTTGCTGCGATTTCTTCCATCACCGTTTCCGGTGTGAAGTACTTCCAGTTCAAGCCCAAGCGCTCGGCCACCTGGCTGAACACTTCCCAATCGGCGCGGGCTTGCGCCAACGGCGGAATCGCCTTATAGAAGCGCTGCACGCGCCGCTCGGCATTCGTCAGCGTGCCGTCACGCTCCGCCCACGATAGCACAGGCAACACAACGTCCGCTTGTTTAGCCGTGGCCGTGAGGAACAGTTCCTGCACGATAGTGAAATCAGCCTTCGGCAACGTCGCCCCATCCCCGATCGGATCAGCGGCGACGACATAGAGCACCTTCGCGCCGTCGAGTTTGCTACCCGCTGCGCCCGTAGCCGACAGCATGTCAAACACGCCTTGCGTGTTGGCGTGTGCCCACAACGGCAGCAAGCCGTTATTCGCCTTACCGATGTGGCCCGTTGCCACAACCAGATTCGCGCACGCCTGGGCTAAGGCATTATCTTGCGCAGTTCGCTCGTCGCCAAACATCACGATCAAATTCTGCGCTTCAGCGATGATCTTGCCCGCCGCCTGAATCGACGCATCCTTCGACGCGAATTTCTTTACCTGATCCCCAATCCCTGATCCTTGATTGACCTCATTTAACAACGCATACACCGTCTGCGCATCCGCACCCGCGGCATAACGCACAAGGCTGGCCGCATAGCGATCCATCTTGGTGGGGCGTGCATTCGCGACGATCAACTTCGCGCCGCGCTGCGCGGCGGCCTTCAGGCGCAGGGTGTAAATCGGCGCGGTCTCTTCGACATCACCCGCGACGACCAGCACCACATCGCCCTTGCCCAGCGCGCCTAGGTTCGTGCCGACGCCCACGCCGTAGCGTTGAGCCAAATCGGCGCCGAAGGCGATCGGGTTGGCCGACACCCGCGTTGATTTCGCCCCATCACGGAAGAGCTTGCCAAATAAGTACGCATCTTCATTCGCGACACGATCGCCCATCAAACCGGCGACGTTGCCGTTGGCAGCCTTGATGCGCTCAGCGATGAGGGACAACGCTTCGCCCCAGGTCGCTTCGACCAGTTGGCCGTTCTTGCGGATGAGCGGCTTTTGCAACCGATCTTTGCTGCTGGCGAAGTGATGGCCGAAGCGGCCCTTGTCACAAATCCAGATTTCGTTGACGTCTTCGTTCTGGCGCGGCATCACGCGCAGAATTTCCCAGTCGCCGCCGCCCTTCGCCGATCGGCGCGTGCTGAGGGTGATATTGCAGCCCACGGCGCAGTGCGTACAGACCGACGGCACGGGCGTGGTCTCCCATGGTCGCGCGCGGAAGCGGAAGTCTTTGGTGGTCAGCGCGCCGACGGGGCAAATGTCCGTGGTGTTGCCGGAGAACTTGGAATCGAAGCCCGGCTCGGACAGCGTCTCGATTTGAATGGAACGGCCGCGCTGATAGAAACCGATGACGCGGTCGTCGGCGATTTCGTCCTGGAAGCGGACACAGCGTCCGCACTGAATGCAGCGCTCTTTGTCGAGGTAAATCAATTCGCCCAAAGGATAGTGCTTGGGCAAATGTTGCTTGTCTTCGTAATCGAAGCGCGTATTGCCAGGACCGTGCGTCAGCGTCAGGTTTTGCAGCGGGCATTCGCCGCCCTTGTCGCAGATGGGGCAATCGAGCGGGTGCGAAGTCAGCAGGAATTCCAGCACTTCCTTCTGCGCCTTCTGTGCCACCTCGGTCTTGGTGCGGACCTTCATGCCTTCTTCGACCGGCGTGGTACAGCCCGTCTCCAGCTTAGGTCCCCAGCCAATTTCGGCCTGACCGTCTGCACCCAATACCGGCTGGCCCGTCGCGCGATCGATCTTGCGGCGGCCTACTTCCACCAAGCACATGCGGCACATGCCCACCGGCTTCATCTTGGGGTGGTAGCAGAACACCGGAATGTCGACGCCCACCTTCTTCGCGGCATCGACAATCACCGTGCCTTTGGGCACTTGCACCAGTACGTCGTCAATGTAGACGTTGATCAAATCAGCCATTACGCACTATCCTCTAATGAAAACCGACTTACTTCTTGGCTGCGGCCTTGACCGGCGCGGGTTTCTTGGCATCTGTCGCGCGGGCTTCGTATTCTGCCTGGAAATGCTTGAAGCTGGACAGCACCGGGCTGGTGGAAAATTCGCCCAACGGACACAGGCACTTACCGATGATCTGATTGGCTACATCCTGCAACAGCGTCACATCGGCCAACGTCGCCTTGCCGCCCAAAATCCGATTGTATTGCTTCTCCATCCAGAACGTGCCTTCGCGGCACGGCGTACACTTGCCGCATGATTCGTGGCGGAAGAAGTGCATCACTTTGCCCGCCGCCCACACCATGTCGATGGAGTCGTCCATGATGATCACGGAGGCCGAACCCAAAATCGTGCCTGCGGCCGCCACCGATTCATAATCGAGCGGCACATCGAGAACGGAATCCGTAACGATCGGACCGGAGGCGCCCGACGGCAGAATTGCTTTGACTTTGCGGCCTTCCGTCATCATGCCTTGCCCGAATTCTTCACCATAGATCAAGTCGCGGAACGTGATCTTGCCCAGTTCGGCTTCGTAGTTGCCGGGGCGTTTGACGTGACCGGACAAGCAATATACTTTGGGGCCGGGACTTTTCTCGGTGCCCAGTTGCTTGTAAGCAGCCGCACCGTTGTTGATAATATACGGCACATTCGCCATCGTCTCGGTGTTGTTGATGACGGTCGGTTGACCGTACAGACCGACGACCGCCGGGAAAGGCGGGCGCAAACGGGGCTGGCCCATCTTGCCTTCCAGCGATTCCAGCAAGGCGGATTCTTCACCGCAAATGTACGCGCCCGCGCCCAAATGCAGGAACATCTGAATCTCAACGTTGGTGCCAAAGACGTTCTGGCCCAGATAACCAGCCGCATACGCTTCACCGATGGCGGCTTGCATCTTGCGCGCCACCGGCTTGAATTCGCCGCGCAGGTAGTGGTAGACACGCGTCGCGCCCACCGCAAAGGCTGCAATCGCCGCACCTTCGATCACCTGATGCGGGTTAAACTCCATCAATTCGCGGTCTTTGAAGGTGCCTGGCTCGGACTCGTCGGCATTCACGGTCACATAGTGCGGATAGCGTTCCTTGGGCACGAACGACCACTTGACGCCCGTGGGGAAGCCTGCACCGCCGCGCCCGCGCAAGTTGGCGGTCCGCACTTCATTAATCACCTGATCGGGCGTCATCGACGTGACGGCCTTCTTCAAAGCCGTGTACTCGCCGTAAACGGACAGTTTGTGAATATCCGGTGTCTCGCGATGTCGCAACAGAACGTACTTTGCCATTAACGAACCTCGTCACGCGTCACTTGAATCGCGTTTGCTCACGTAATGCACTTCAGGGTGCGGGCCATAACCCAACTTATTGAACAGCCCCAGCGACGCCTGATTGTAATCCTCGATGAGCGCGGCCATGATCTTCAGGCCCAACTCGCTCAAGGCCGCTTCGGCCGCCTGCACCAACTCTTCGCCGTAGCCGCGCCGTCGATATTCAGGGTCGATGGCTAATCGGTTAATCCAACCCTTTCGAGTATCGTTCGTTGCGACCACCACGCCGATCAATTTGCCGCTATCTTCCAGCCCGAGCACAATCTGCCCGTGCTGGAGTTGCTTCTCAAATTCCGATCGGCTGTCGCGGCCCGTCGGCCGCACCGTGGGCAGTCCTGCTCGTTGCCACAGCGCGATCACGGCGTCGTAGTCATCAATTGTTAAGCGGCGAATGGTCGCCATGACCGTTACTTCTTGGCCCGCATCTCATCGATGATGCGATCAAAATCCTCGGTGCTCAAGCGTTCAAAGTATTCCAGATCGATCTGCATCATCGGCGCTTTGTCGCATGCGCCCAGACACACGACCGATTCCAGCGAGAATTCGCCGTCGGCCGTCAGCGCACCGCCGTGTTCGGCCTTATGCTTATCGACGCCCAACTTCTTGCAGGCATGATCGAGAAACTGCTCGGAGCCGCGCAGCGCACACGGCAAGTCATTGCAGACCTGCACGACGTGCTTGCCGATCGGCTTGTCATAGAACAGAGTGTAGAAGCCAACCACCGACTCGACCTCGGTCGGCTCCACACCCACGATCCCGGCCACATCGCGAATCGCTTCCGGCGTGCAATAGCCGTATTCCTTCTGCGCGATGTACAGCAACGGAATCACGGCCGAGCGCTTCCGATCGGGCGGGTACTTGCTTAGGATTTTCTCGACTTCAGCAGGATACTTATCAAGTAGTTGGGTCATAAGTTACTCAGTCAATTAGTTGCTTGGGATCAGTCAACCACTTACCGATCCACGTCACCCAGCACGATGTCGATCGAGCCGATGATGGCCACCAGGTCGGCGATGAACACGCCCTTGGTCATCTTGTGCATCGCGCCCAGGTTGGCAAACGACGGCGTGCGGAAGTGCACCCGGCGCGGCTTGGGCGTGCCATCGCTGTTGAGGTAGCAGGCAAACTCGCCACGCGGCGATTCCACCCGCACGTACACTTCACCCTTCGGCGGCGTGAAGCCTTCCGTCCACAGTTTGAAGTGATGGATCAACGACTCCATCGAATACGCCAGTTCTTCCTTGGGCGGCGGCGCAACCTTGCGATTGCTGGTGATGTGTGGGCCTTTGGGCAGTTTCTTCATGGCCTGTTCGATGATGCGCACCGATTGCCACATCTCTTGCACACGCACCTGATAGCGCGCGTACACATCGCCTTCATCAGCCAGAGGCACGTCAAAGTCAAAGTGATCGTAAGATGAATACGGGATCGCCTTGCGGATGTCCCAGTTGACGCCCGACCCGCGCAAACTCGGCCCGGTGATGCCCCACGCTACGGCGTCCTTAGCGGAAATCACGCCCACACCGCGCGTGCGATCAATCCACAGCGGATTCTTGGTCAACAGCCCTTCATATTCGCGAATCTCTTCTGGGAAGTGATCGAGGAAGGCGCGCACCGCCTCTTCAAAGCCCGCGGGCAAATCGCGCCACAGGCCGCCGGGGCGGAAGTAAGACACCATCATGCGTTGGCCGGACACCATCTCGAAGATGTCCAAAATCTTTTCGCGCTCGCGGAAACAATACAGGAAGACGCTCATCGCCGCGAGGTCCATGGCGTGCGTGCCCAGCCACACCAAGTGGCTCGACAGGCGCTGCAACTCGCACAGGATTACGCGCACGTACTGCGCGCGCAGCGGCACGTCCACTTCCATCAACTTCTCGACGGCCATCACGTAGCCGAGGTTGTTCGTCATCGGCGAGAGATAGTCCATGCGATCAGTCAGCGGAATGACCTTCATGTAAGTCTTGTCTTCCGCCGTCTTCTCGATACCCGTATGCAGGAAACCCACATCGGGAATGCACGTAATGACGATCTCGCCGTCGATTTCCAGCAGCAAGCGCAGCACGCCGTGCGTCGACGGGTGCTGCGGGCCCATGTTCAACAAGACCGTCTCGCCGGAAATGGCGCGCTCGGACACGAGGCCGCGCATCTCTTTAAGATCGTCAACGGTCAATTCCATGACTTGGGTTTCGGTTACAGCCATCGGTGGCTCCTGTTTCTCAACCAATAATCAACGGCACAAGTCGGTTATTCTTTGGCGTACGGCTTCTGCCGCTCAATCTCGTCGAAGTTGTGCGTGAACTGCGGCTCTTCATAAAACTGCGCGGCATCTTTGCGCAACGGATGGCCCAGAAAATCTTCGGGCATGAAGATGCGGCGCAGATCGGGATGGCCCTCAAAGCGAATGCCCATCAAGTCGTACACTTCGCGCTCGTGCCAGTTTGCGCCGGGATACACGCCCGTGATACTGGCGATACTGGGCTTCTCGCCGTCCAGCCAGACCTTCACGCGCAACGTGAGCGCGTTTTCCAGCGCGTACAGGTGATAGTTGAGGGCGAAGCGGGGTCGATCGGGATAATAATCGGTTGCGCTCACATCCGATAGGAGATCGAAACCCAACGACGGCTCGTCACGCAGGAAGGTCGCCACATCAATCAGCGCCTCCGGCTTGATGACCAGCGTCGTTTCGCCGCGAAACTCGAGCGTGTCCTGCACCGCTTCCGGGAACTTGTTTTTGATTAACTCGATCATACGCCACTCACGCATAAAAAGTGGATCGGACGATCACCGATCGTCGATCCACCTGCGAATAAAACTACACTCTGATCGCATCCTGGATGGGATGGCTGCGCTTGATCTTCTCGTGCAACTTCAGGATGCCGTCGATCAGCGCTTCGGGGCGCGGCGGACAACCGGCCACGTAAATATCCACCGGCACGATTTCGTCCACGCCCTGCACGATGGCATAGTTGTTGAACACACCGCCGCATGAGGCGCAATCGCCCATCGACAGGACCCACTTAGGGTCCGGCATCTGATCATACAAGCGGCGCAGCACCGGCGCCATCTTGCGCGTGACGCGCCCGGCCACGATCATCAGATCGCTCTGGCGAGGGCTGGCGCGCATCAACTCCATGCCGAAGCGCGACAGGTCATAGTTGCTGGCCTGCGCCGACATCATCTCGATGGCGCAGCACGCTAAACCGAAACCCAGCGGCCACATCGCATTGGTGCGGCCCCAGTTGATGAGATCTTCCAATCGGGCGGTCACTACGCCCATATTGCCCAGTTTATTTTCTAGTCCCATTCCAGCGCCCCCTTCTTCCAAATGTACACATAGCCCACCAGTAGAATCCCCACAAAGACCAGCATCTCGATAAACCCAAATAAACCCAGCGCGCGGAAGTTGACCGCCCACGGATAGAAGAAGATGACTTCGACATCGAAGAGGATGAACAGCACAGCCACCAGATAGAAGCGAATGGACATGCGGCGGGTGCCGGGGCCGATCGGCATCATGCCCGATTCATAGGGCGACATCTTGCGGAACGACTTGCGCTTGGGGCCAAAAATTGCGCCTAAGGTAATCACCAGCAAGGCAATGGCGGTCGCCACGATAAACAAAATCGCAATGGGGATATATTCAACGAGCATTTGGCTCCCTCGGGCTAGATGACGTTGGGGTACTTTTGATGAAGTGCTTGTAAATTTTAGCACAGGCGGCTAGTCATGTCAAAGGAATTCTGACCTTCTTTGACCAAGCCGCTATAAAATGAAGTTGACAATGTAATTAAGGTAGCCCTGCCGCCCGCCAGCCTTGCCCCAGAACTGCACCGATTTGCGTAGACGCTTGAGACAGGCGACCATGTCCGTCGCCGTGAGCGGATCGGATTTCACCTTGACCGGTTGATCACGCTCGTCGTGCAGCGGCGCACGACCTAGCCGCCATTCACACATCGCCTGCGCCGCCTGCAAAACTTCGGCTTGAAGACCTGCCAATGGGCGCAGGTGGGCCGGCTTCTGGCGCGCCTCGGCCTGATAATACTGGATCAACGCCTCATACGCCGCTTCAACATCCCAATCGACCAGTTCGGGATGCGCGTGATAAACCGACACGACGCCTGATTCGATATTCTGCAAGACATCTTCAAACTGTTCCTCTACCTTCATGGCGGCTACCTCTACACGATTGAAATCTGCGAACCTTCGCCGGTCTTGGTCACCTCGATGCGCACCGGGAAGGCGTCTTTCAGTTCGTCCAAATGGGTGATGACCAGAATGCGCTGAAAATCATCCTGAATGGCGTTGATAGCCTCGACCAACTTATCGCGTCCGGCGCTGTCTAATGCGCCAAAACCTTCATCGATCACCAGCGTTTGCAGTTGCGCGCCGGCGCGGCGCGCCAGCAATTTGCTCAACGCAATGCGTACCGCAAAGTTCACGCGGAATTGCTCGCCGCCGCTATAGTTCTCGTAGGGCCGTGTGCCCAATTCGTCCGCGATCTTAATATCCAGCGTTTCGACGGTGTCGCCCTTCACGGTCTCGCGCTGTGTGTCGAAGCGCAGATGCATGCGGCCGCCCGTGATGCGCGTCAATAAGGCATTGGCCTCGTCCTCGATTTCAGGGATGGCCGCCTCGATGATCATCGCAGGCACGCCCTTCTTGCCAAAAGCCAGCCGCAGTTCTTCGTATAGGCCCTTGTCATCCACCCAGTGTTTGCGCTCGGCCAACTTCGTCTCGCGCTGCTTGATCATGAATTCGCACGCGGCCAACTTCTGCTCGGACGCGCCCAGCGATTTGCGCGCATACGCCTCGTCGCGGCGTACCTGCTCGTAATCGATTTGCAGTTGCGCCAGATCACCCAGACCCGCACGCGTCGATCCGATCTGCGCGGCGAGATCAGCCTGATTTTGTCGATCAGCGGCCAACGTGCTCTGCCACTCCGATCGGCGCTTCGCCAAATTCTCGATCGTTTTTGCCGCTTCCCGCGCGGCCTCGATGGCGGCTTTCAACTCCGCTTCGCGGCGCGTTAAAGTGGGCAAGCCGCGCAATTCCGTTTCCACTTTGGACAGATTTGCGTCCACCGTTGCCACTTCGGTTTGAATGGCCTTCAAGCGGGCGGTATTGGCCGCATACAAATTGCGGCGCGATTGCACTTCCGCTTGCAGGTCAGCCACCACCTGCTGGCGATGCTCAACCGTCAACGGCTGGCCGCACGTCGGGCATTGCGGATCCGTGGAGGCTTCCAGCAAAACGATGCGCGCTTTCAACGGTTCAGTCTCTGGCCCTAGTTGATTATTCTGCCCCTTGAGCGTCGCCGCTTCTTCTTGCAAGGTCGATTTCTGCTGGCGCAGTTGATCGCGCACGGGTTCGCGCTGCGACAAAACATCGAGTTTTTGCTGAGTATCCGCCAGGTCTTTCAGCAGCGGGGCATCATCGGCTTTGAGGCGGGCCGTCGCGAGGTCACGTTCCACCGAAGCCAACTCGCGTTCGGCTTGAGCAATGCGTTTCGCCAGGTCAAGCAGTTGGGCATCGAGTGCGCCCAACGTTCGCTGGGCTTCTTGGGCTTGCCGATATTTCTCTTCCACCACGCGCAGTTTGTCGCCCAATTCAATGACCGATTTTTGCGCGGCAGCAACTTCAGCCTCGAATTGCGGCTTGCGCTTGATCTCCTCATCGATTTCGTTGAGGCGCAAATCGATCAAGCGCAGTTCATTATCAATCGCCGTCAATTTCTCTTTGGCGCGCGCTTCGTAATCGTCCCAAATATCCAGCCCCAGAATGTCGGCTAGCACACGCTTACGCTCGGTGGGCGTCTTGACGGTGAACTCATCGGCGTGGCCTTGCAGCAGAAACGCGGAGTTGATGAAGGTGTCGTAATCCAGCCGCAGTGTGTCGATGATCTTCTGCTGCGTGGCGTTCATGCTGGTTTCGGCGATGGTTTTCCACGCACCCCCACCCCAGCCCTCCCCCGTTGTCACAGGGGAGGGTGTAGGGAGCGGACCGACTTGAAAATCGAGGGCACCCGCGCCGCTCTTTTTGCCCGCTTTCCGCGCGCGAATGATGCGATAGGCGTTGCCACCCAGCGCAAACGTGAAGTCGATCTGCATGTCGGTCTGGCCCTGATGCACCAGTTCGTCGTCGCGTTTCGAGCGAGCACGCCCCCACACCGCCCAGGTGATGGCATCGAGAATGGACGATTTGCCTGCACCGTTATCGCCCGTCAGGCAACCGATGTGAATGCCGCTGAAGTCGAGTTCAGCGTCGCGATACGGCATGAAGTTGGTGAGATGAAGTCTAAGTGGAATCATTTAGCAATGACCAATGACAAATGAGCAAATGACAAATGGCTATTCAGTCAACGTGGGTTCGAATAGCCGCTCGGCGTGTTGGAGCAAGACATCGATGCGAGCATCATCGACGTTTTTGGCAAACAGATATTTATAGAGCAATTCTTTGGGCGTGAGGCCTTCTGGCGAGAGGCCACCGAGGCGTTCGCGCACATCGCGATCGGCTTGGCGGTTGACGGCGGCGACGAAGTCGGCATCACGCAAAGCGGCACGCACGTCTTTCTCGCGCAGGCCCGCGTCTTGCTCCGGGCGCAGGCGCACGTTAACGCGCACGATGGCATTGCTCACATCCTGCTGCGCGATGACGGCTTGCACGGCCATCGTCGGGTCGTCTTCTTCGCGCACATCGGTGTTGATGGTGATGAAGGGCCGCGCTTTCACCGGCACAAAGCGCCACGTCGATGCGCCCTTTTCCAACTCAACCCAGCAAAAACCTTTCGGCTCTTTCTCTTCGCCAAAATCGATGCGTTCCAAACTGCCGGGATAAACTATCGAAGGATAACGCCCTTCGTTCAAGTCTTGATGTTTGTGGATATGACCGAGCGCCACATAATCCCACGGACCATCGCTCAGCACGCTCTTTAAGACGGCCACATCGCGCCCGATCATCACACTTCGCTCCGAGCCGTACACTGCGCCCGACACCGTGAAGTGACCGGTCAGGACCGAGGGAAAATCGGGGTTGAGTTGTTCCGCCAAAGCACGGATGTTATCGCCGACGATGTCTTGCAGCGATTTATCCAGTTCTTCGATCGATTTGCCTTTGTACTCGGCTTGCGCCATCAGGCGATTGCGCATGGGATACGGCGCGGTGCCCACCTGCACCTTGCCGCGCTTCGTCTCGACGATGTGCAGTTCTTCCTGCCAGCCGACGATGACATTGGGCACGCCCAAAGTACGATAAATATCGATGCTGCTGGCTTTCTTCTCCATCGCGGGCAAGTCGTGGTTGCCTACCAACATCACGAGAGGCACACCCGCGTCGACGAGGCGCTTCACACGGCGGGCAAATTCGCGCTGCAACGTGGGGCTGGGATCGCGCGTCTTGAAGGCGTCGCCAGCGAAGATGACCAGATCGACATCGTGGCTCAGGCCATAGTCGATCACTTCGTCGAAGCGGCGCAAAAAATCGAGCACG
The DNA here is from genome assembly GCA_017999195.1 of Thermoflexales bacterium. Lineage (GTDB taxonomy): Bacteria > Chloroflexota > Anaerolineae > Fen-1058 > Fen-1058 > JAGOBP01. Next base: position 4,140 of record JAGOBP010000026.1, on the reverse strand, counting down.
CGGCTGTTGATGCCGGTGTTCGAATCGATGTGGCCGTAGTTTTCCATGCCGACGTGAATATCGGCGAAGTGCAAAACATTGATCTTGGTCATACGCTACTCGAAAGATTCACCCGATTGATAAGTGAACGAACCATCAGTCGTAAACTCCACCACTTCGCCCGGCCCCCAGCACGTCCACGTTGAGCCGTTCCAAATGGCCGAAGTGCGCTCGGCAATGCCGAACAGGCGCGTGGCGCGATCGAGTTGCGAACGAACCGCTTTAGCCCGATCGATCGAAGTGGCCCGAAAATGCGGCAGCGTCACGATCGGGACTAAACCCAACCCATCGATCAGGCCACCGGTATGCGGATTCCACATCTTCGAGCCAAAGGCCATCGCGCCCGCACTGGCTCCGCCCAGAATCACGCCGCGCTCATGTGCGGCCAGAATCGCCGCCCACGTTTTTGAGCCGCGCAAGGCGTTGACCAGAAAAACGGGATCGCCGCCGGGAAAATAAATCAGCGTGGCGGTTTCGATCTTGGCGACAACGGCGGAATCATTGGCCGAGATTGCATCGACGGCCATGGCCGCATCGGCGCGCGCGCCCAACTTGCGAAACCACTCGACGCCGTTGCGCGCCGCCGCTTCAGGATAATCAATCCCGGCCGCCGTCGGCACGACGATCACGCGCGCATCCGCACCGCCTGCGGCCACAATCAAACGCCGATCACCGATTTCTGATCCGCGTTGAAACTCACCGCCACCGTGCAAAGCAGTCCACTTGGGCATTACCAATCCTTGAGCAGCACTGGCAGAAAAATCCAGGCCGTGGGCGTGAAAGTCAAGGTCGGCACGCGTGTGGGTACAGGCGTTGGCCCAACACAGACCTTGTTCAAAGTCAACGTATCGAACACCGTGCCGTCTGGCTTGACGGCCTGCAAATTCAGCGCGCAGCCATCCACATCGACCACGACCGCGTGATACGCCGATTCGACATAAGCACTGAAGGTCTGTGGAGTGACATTATACAAGCTCGCCCCGCCGCCGCCACTGACAATATAGACCACACCGTTGATTGATTGGGTGCGCTCATAATCGTGATCGTGGCCGTTGAAAACCACGTCGACCTGATTGGCTTCAAAAATCGGCGCCAAGACTTCGCGCTTGCCAATCACATAGGGTTCATAGCCGTGCGGGCCGGAACTGTAGATGGCCTGATGGTAGACAACAAATTTCCACAATTGATCCGTGGCCGCCAGGTCGGCTTGTAGCCAGTCCAACTGCGCCTGTGACGGGCCGTCGTTGAAATCGAGCGCGGTGAAATGCGCGTTGCCCCAATCGAATGAATAGTATTTTTCGGAATTGGTTGGGTTGTTGTGTGGCAGATAAAACGCATCCAGATACGGCTGGCCGCTGGCCGTGCCGTAATCGTGATTCCCCAACGTGAGAAACATCGGCACGCGCTGAAGCAACGTCTGATAGATCTGGAAGAAAAATGGATCGAAACCAGAAGTTTGTCCGCTGGGATAAATCACGTCGCCCGTATGCAAAACCAAATCCGGGGACAGTGCCACCAACCGATCGGCCACCTGCTGCTGAGCGGCCGAGCCGATGCCGCTATCGCCGATCACACCGAAGCGAAACGCTTGATCGGGCGCGGCGGCAGTGTGAAATGAGCCAGTTGCCAGTTCGACCTGATCGCTAAAAACACGATACGTGACGGTTGTGCCGGTGATCAAGTCGGTCAACGTGATGACGTGCTCGGTCGTCGGGCTTGGATCCACGATCGAGTTGGCGTAGTCCCCCGTGCCATATTCGATGCGGCTGTCGCTAGCCACATCGGTTCGCCAGATCACGATCGCGCTGGTCGGCGTCACCGATTGGACGTACGGTCCGCGCGTAAGCGTTGGACCGTCTACTATCACGATCAACGGCAGCAGCCAGAGCCAGGCGCGGAATCTAGCCATCGATGATTTCTTTGGACGCTTGACTGTCCGAACCGGGCTTCGGGGCCACGCCGCCTATTGCGTCGCGGTGGCGCTGCACAATGCCGCGTGGCGTCAGCGCGATGAAGACCTGGACGCCCAACAACAGCAAAGCCAGATCATCTACTTGCCCCAGACCCAACAATGCGTCAGGGATAAAATCGATTGGCGACAAAATATACGCAATAACCCCCAACGGCACCAATTTGACGGCAAACGACACTTGCTGGTCGCGCAACAAACGCCACGTCAAGCGAAAGGAATTAAACAGCTCAACCCAGAAGCGCGGTGAACGTCGATTTGGAGTTGGAATCGTCATCTTGGTCTCCGTACTGCGGTACCAGCTGCGGCTGGTTTGATTATACTCGAAACTTCACACTCCAATACATCCCCAACGTTTCGACAACAGAACTCCAACGCCGTTGCCCGCGAACTTGGGTATGCTATCTAGTAAGGGAGATTAGGCGATCACCAGTAGTGCGCATCAGGCATCATTCACGATCAATATTGCAGGACCCCGGGTTGTTTGGCCGGGAAAGGACAGAGCCATGAACACTCAACTGAAACTTCACCGCATCATCTCGTTGATAGTCGTCAGCGCGTTGCTGGCAATGACGAGTTTGAGCGCCGCGCCCGTGCGGCCCGCGACGGCGCGCGTCATCGTGCAAGGCGTCAGCCTCGAACAGGCTGTGGCGGCGGTGCTGGCGAATCAAGGGCGCGTCACAGACAAGATCGACATCATCAAGTCGGTCATTGCCGATGTGCCGCAAGCCAATCTGGGCCAGCTCGGCAAGACACCCGGCGTGGTGCGCGTCACGCTCGATCGCGCTGTAAAAATCTCAGCGACGTTGAGCGGCAATGACGATCAGGAAGAGGCCATGTTTAAGTTCAGCAAGGCCGTTGGCGCCAAGCAAGTCTGGCAGACGGGCAACATGGGCCAGGGCGTCACGGTCGCGTTTCTGGACAGTGGCATCGATCCGACCATGGTCTCGCTGCGGCTAAGTCCGGCCACCGGCCTGACCAATCGGTTCCTGAGCTACTATGACGCGATTGGCGACAAAGTCTACAAGCCGACCAAGCTGCTTCAGTCGCCGCGAGATCCGAACGGCCACGGCACCCACGTCGCCGGCATTGTGGGCAACTCTGATAAAGAAGAAGGCTTCTATCAGGGCATCGCCCCGGCAGCGAATCTGGTGGCAGTGCGGGTGCTGGACGAGACTGGGGTAGGCACGTATGCGGATGTACTCCGCGGCCTGAACTGGGTGGTTCAGAATAAGAACACCTATAACATCCGGGTGCTCAATATGTCGATGTACGCGACGCCGGTCGCGCCTTACTGGGCTGACCCGTACAATCTGGCGGTAATGGCGGCCTGGCAAGCAGGTATCGTGGTCGTGGCCAGCGCGGGCAACGGCGGCCCCGCCCCGTTGAGCATCGGCGTACCGGGCAACACACCGTACATCATCACGGTGGGTGCGCTTACCGACAACTACACGCCCAACAACCTGGGCGACGATTACATGCCGCCCTTCTCGGCAGCCGGGCCGACGCTGGACGCATTCGTCAAGCCCGACATCATCGCGCCGGGCGCGCACATCCCGTCGCTGATGCGCAACAGTTCTTACCTGGCGCAAGAATACCCGGAGAACCGGATCGAGGGCAACTACTTCAAGATGAGCGGCACGTCGATGTCAGCCGCAGTCGTATCCGGCATCGTGGCGCTGATGCTGAAGGCGCATCCCGAACTGACGCCGGATCAGGTGAAATATCGCCTGGCCATGACGGCGCGGCCGCAATTCAGCGAGTATTCGGGTGAAGCCGCTTACACCATGTGGCAGCAAGGTGCGGGCCGCGTGTGGGCACCAGACGCCGTCTCAACCACTGCGGAAGGCGCCGCCAATTACGGCATGGACATCGCTGCGGACCTGGCTGGCCCGACACATTATGAAGGCTGGACGACCTACAATCCAGTTTCTGGGAAGTTTGAGATTCGCAATGGCGGCTATAACAGTTGGGCCGGTGGCTACAACAGTTGGGCCGGTGGCTACAACAGTTGGGCTGGCGGCTACAATAGTTGGGCCGGTGGCTCGACCAACTGGTCAGGCGGCTACAACAGTTGGGCTGGCGGCTACAATAGTTGGGCTGGCGGCTACAATAGTTGGGCCGGTGGCTAC
>JAGOBP010000462.1 GCA_017999195.1 Thermoflexales bacterium | reverse complement strand
CCCCGCCTATCGCACTACTGAACTATTGCACTACCGAACTTCCGGGCTATTCTACCTCACTTGCCGTCGCTTTGCTTCACTGGTATTATCGCCGCACGATGACCATTCAACGCCCCCTCATACTGATTACCAACGACGACGGCATCACCTCCAAAGGACTGCGCATCGCGGCCGAAGTGCTGGAGCCGCTGGGCGAAGTGCTGATCACCGCGCCGCACCAACAGCAATCCGGCGCGGGCCGATCGATGCCGCCTACCTCCGAAGGCCGCATTTACCGGCACGAACTCGCGATCAACGGCCACGCACTCTTCGGTTACGGCATCGAGGGCACCCCCGCGCAAGTGGTGCAACACGGCCTGTTTGAAATCGCCGAACGTCAAGTTGATCTGGTTGTGTCCGGTATTAACTACGGTGAGAATCTGGGCGAAGGCGTAACCGTTTCCGGCACAGTGGGCGCGACATTGGAGTCGGCGTCGTTCAAGATTCCATCGATCGCGATTTCGCTGGAAACCGGGCCGGAACACTATTTGAGTTTATCGGACGAGATTGATTTTTCCGGCGCGGCTTATTTCTTGTGGCTGTTCGCCAAGCGCACGCTGCTGCACGGGCTGCCGCCCAAGACCGATCTGCTCAAGGTCGATGTCCCCGCGCACGCCACGCGCGAGACGCCCTGGCGCTGGACGCGCTTGAGCCAGGTGCGTTACTTTCTGCCGGTGAAACCGCAGCGGCGCGCTTTGACCGATCCCGCGCCGATGGGCTACGAGACGCTGTCCAACTTCGAGCACGTCGAGCGCGACTCGGACGTGTACGCCGTGCGGATCGATCGAGTGGTGTCCGTCACGCCGTTGAATCTGGACATGACCGCGCCGCTCGACCTGACGTCGATCACCCCCGCCTGAATTTGACTTCACGCCAGCGCAAATCGGCCTGCCTCGCTGATCGCCCATATCCAAACACATCCTCTCTCACCACATCGTAGCAAGACGGACTGTCCGGGTGGAACTTAAAACCTTTGACGCGTAAGTTCCCCCGTCATTCTTGGCGAGCGACACTCCTTGCGGTATAAAACAGCAAAGTTGCAACGAATAAATACACCACGCCGTGCGGTGTCGTGGCTGGCAGAGTTGATTTTGATACCGTCCATCGGCTTTTCAATGGCGCAACATCGACCGAGCGAAGCCTACTTGTAGATCACAGCGTCAGGTTTGAGAAATGAAAAAGTGCTAAGATAATCAGGGCGGGGCTATTTCCAAGGAGGTTGCCATGCAGATTCGATTTGCGTCTCGGTTGATGGTCGTGAGCGGCCTGGTCGGGTTGGCGGTTCTGGTGATGGCGTTACTGATACAACCGGCGGCGGCGGATCACTCGATTGACCGCCCCGGCCCGATCGCCCCGCCGGCTCAAGCGGTGGCCGTTGTCACCGATACGCGCTGGCTGAACCTGGTCACCTCGATCAGGCCACGCGCCCAATTGAGTGCAGGCCTGCCCACGCTATACCTGCACTTGACCGATCAGATCGTGGCGGGGCAGGTCGCCACCGGCGGAACGGTCTACATCTCCATCACGCGCGGCAGCCAGATATTTGGGTATCGACAGGCACAGCCGTTTTTGGTGAGCGGATCGTATATGTATATGACCGGCTGGTCGTGTTATTACGAGCAGATGTCGGCCCCACAGGGGGGCGGCCTGCCCTATTGCAGTACGCTGCAAACCGGCGATGTGATCTGGGTCAACCAGGCCGGAGCGGGCATCAGCCTGACAGTACCGGCTTTGACGGCGTTAGCCGATGTGTCCGGCGATAGCGTGTACGGTGTCGCGCCGATCAGCCAATCGGTTGCGGTGTATCTCTATCCGTTCGCCGCGCCCGATCAAGTGTATACCCAGGCGGTGCAGGCCGCTGCAGACGGCCACTATTCCGCCAGTTTTACGCCGACGCTGGATGTGCAGGCCCGTGACACCGGCTACGTCAGGTACAGCCAGGCCCTCGATCGGGCGGTGTATGTGCGCTTTGTCGCGCCGCAATTGCGAGCCCTGATCAATGGGCGGGAGGTAGTCGGCTATGCCGCGCCGAATGCCGTGGTCCTGATCACGGCCACGCAGGCCGACGGCACGCCGCGCGCCCAGACGACGGCTTACAGCGCCGGGGATGGCCGTTTTTCGGCGGTATTTTATGACACTGCGGCCCTTCAACCTACCGAACACCTCCTGGCGACGGCGGCCGGTCAGACGGTCTCGATGACGGTGATGACGGTGACAGCGCAGATCGATCTGGCGAACGGGCGCGTTACGGGGCAGGCACTGCCCGACCAACCGATCGAGGTGGCGCGTCTGGCCGGCCCGCTGAATGGCTATTACCTTTTGTTCGGATTGCCGCTACCGCTGGAGCAGACGACGATCACGGCGACGGCGACCGGCCAATATACGGCGACGCTGACGCTGGCGCGACCCAACTTCGGGTTGGTCAGCCTCACGCAGGCGGACGGGCATCAGACGGTGGCCGCGTTTGTCGTGCCGTATCTGAACGTGCAACTGGGTAGCCACCGCGCCGATTATATGATGGTAACCGGGCAGATCGGCGACCGGGTGACGCCCATTACCCTGACGATTCAGGGCGCGGGCGGCTATCTCAAAGATGTGCGCCAAGCTACAACGCAGGCCACCGGCTATTTCTACACAGAAATAGCGGCGCTACGGTTAGCCGCGGGCGATGTGCTCACGGTGACTTCGCCACGCGGGGTGCAGACATCGTTTGTCACGCCCGAACTGACCGGGCAGCTCGATCCGGATACGGACATCATCTCCGGCACAGCGCCCGCCCATGCGCCGGTGACCATCGGGTTAAATTACTATTATCAAGTCCCAACGGGCGGTGGTTATCCGCCGCCATCGAACTCCGGCTATATTACGATTGTGACCGCCGACGCGCAGGGCCGTTACTCCCTTGATCTGCACGGTGTACTTGATTTGCTCTGGTACACCCAGGGCGAGGTGCAGGTGACGACTAGTGACGGTCACCGGGCTGCCCGTGCCTTGGAGGCACAACCCTCGGCCGCCTGTCTGGCGCGGCCAGAGAATGTCGCCTTGCAGGGCAACCTCATCCGGGTGATGGTGACGGGCAATTGCCAGGCATACGGTCAAGTGGTGTTGCGATTGCGCGCCCCCAACGGCCAGCTAACAGCCCAATATAGCTATGGCTGGCATGGTTACTCTGGCAGTCAGTGGTTTTCCGCGGTGTTGTTCGATACGGTTGGCCGCCCGGTTGTGATCGCGCCGCGCGATACGGTCGAGTTGACCTGGTCGGATTGGACCACGCCGCCGACGCTTGCACCAACCACAACACCATGGCCCGTCTGGACTTCGACGCCGACACTCACACCGACGCCAACTCGTACTCCAACACCAATGGCGACCCAGGCGGCCCGGCCCAGACCGGCTTCCGCCCCGTGGCAGGGGCGGCCCGCGCAGACCACAGAGTACTTCCAAAGTTACACTGTGCCCACCTTGACCGCTCAACTCGATTTGACTGCGAACGTAATCAAGGGCGAAGCGCCTGCCAACGCTAGCCTGAATTTAACGCTCTGGCGCGCATATATGCAGGGCTTCACGGCCACGGTCGATGCGCAAGGCCACTACACCCTGAGTGTGAACAGTGTTGCGGATCGATTGGGGGCGGGTGATCGCGCGCAAGTGAGTTGGCAGGACGGCTTGGGTGTGCAGTGGTATACCTATGGCGTCGCGCCGTTGTTCAAAGTCAGTGTAGGCGGCAACTCCCTCGATCTGCGATTCCCGCCGCTCACGCCCCTCACGATCACGCTCCGCTCGCTGTCAGGCCAGGGGTGGACATTGACCGGGCAAACCCCCTACGACGGCCTGTTGTATTTGTATCCACAGTCTTCGCCGATTGGCGTGGGCGACCAGTTGACGCTGACCACGCCCCAGACGGTAACAACGCTGATCGTGCCTGATCTCGTCGCCCAGATCGATCGGGCAACGGCAACCGTGTACGGTCGGGCACCCGCCGGGGCTTCGT
>JAGOBP010000461.1 GCA_017999195.1 Thermoflexales bacterium | reverse complement strand
CGTTGGGCGCGACCTTGCATCACGTGATGACGCGGCAAGATCCGCGCGTCGAGCCGCCGTTCTCATTCCACGAGCGGCCGATCCAGGTGGCCAATCCCGCTGTCACCAACGAGTTTGCCCAGGTGGCGATGCGCGCGTTGGAGTACGAACCCGATCGGCGGTATGCCACCGCTGAAGAGATGAAGCGCGCTCTGGTCTCGCTGCGCCCGACCTCAGTCGCACGCTATGGCGCGGCCACGTCGGGCCATTTGGATAACACCGACGTCCAGCCGTTGTGGACCTTTGCCTGCGAAGACGAGATTCGATCGTCACCCGCGCTGCGGAACGGTTTGATCTATGTCACCGCGTACGATCACAACTTGTACGCATTGGATGCCACTTCGGGCAAATTCATGTGGAAGTACGCCACCGACGGCGGCATCGCCGGTTCGCCCTGTGTCAGCGAAGATCGCGTGGTGATCGGCTCGGACGATCGGGTGGCGTACTGCGTCAATGCTCAAACCGGCCGCATCGTCTGGACGTGTCCGACTCAGGGCAAAGTGCGCTCGTCGCCGCGCATTCAGTTTGGGCACGCGTTCTTCGGCTCGGACGATCGGTATTTGTACGCCGTCAATTTGCAATCGGGCCGCGTGGCCTGGAAAGCGGAAGTGGAAGGCCCCATTCGATCATCCGTGGCCATCGGCGACGAATTGCTGTATTTCGGCGATGAAAGCGGCTCGTTTTATTGCGTGGATATTCGCGGGACGATCAAATGGCGTTTCCACTCGAAGCGCGGTATTACCTCGTCGCCAGCCCTGCATAAAGAGAGCCAGCTGGTCATCGTCGGTTCACAAGACGGCACGGTGTACGGCTTTGATGCGCAGACCGGCTGGGTGGTGTGGCGCTTCAAGACCGGCAAGCCGGTCATTTCGTCGCCATGTGTCGAGGACAGCGCAGCCTACGTCGGCTCGGCCGATGGCAACGTGTATGCGATCGAGATCAAGACGGGCCGCCAACTGTGGAAGTATACGACCGAAGGCCAGGTCAATTCATCGCCGGCCGTGGCCAATGGCAACCTGTATGTCGGTTCCGTCGATGGCGCGTTGTACAGTCTGGATGCCCGCACGGGCGGCCTGCGCTGGCGCGTGCGGACCAACGGGCCGGTGATTTCGTCGCCCATTGTCGATGAGGATGTCGTCTACGTTGGTTCCAATGATCGCCTAATGTATGCATTACCGGCATAACTTGCTGTGAACTGGGAGGACAGGATGAATTTGATTCGCAAGATGTTCGCCACTGCCGAGGAAGCCGGAGGCCTGATGTCGGATGAAGAGACCGATCAGCCGCGGGCGACCGAGACAGCGCCGACTACGATGCGATGCTTGCGAATGGGTCACGCGAGCCATGTCGGCCGGGTGCGTTCGCATAATGAGGACGCGCTGTTGACCGTCGAGTCGCAGTTTGACGGCGACGAACCGCTGGCCCCCTTTGGCATTTATATTGTGGCCGATGGCATGGGCGGTCACCTGGCGGGTGAAGTGGCCAGTTCGCTGGCCGCGCGCGTCGTCGCCAGCCAGCTGATGCGCGATGTGTACACGCCCTACGTTCTGCAGACGGCGCCCACTTCCGATCAGGTTCCGCTGACGACCGCGTTGGAAACGGCCGTTGAAGCGGCCAATCAAGCGGTGCATTCGCAAGTGCCGGGCAGCGGCACGACGTTGACCTGTGCCTTGATCATCGATACGCATGCTTACCTAGCGCATGTGGGTGACAGTCGTGCTTATCTGTACTATAATCAACAGCTGAACCAGGTAACCAAAGACCACTCCTATGTAGACAAGTTGGTCGAGCTGGGGCAGATTACGATTGAAGCCGCAGCTGTCCATCCGCAGCGCAATGTACTCTATCGCGCGGTCGGGCAAGGGGAACAGCTCGAGATCGACCTACACCGGATCGAGCTGCCCGTGGGCGCACGCTTGTTATTGTGTTGTGACGGGCTGTGGGGCATGTTGCCCGATCCAATCATTCAGGCCATTCTGGCGTCAGCCCAAACACCCCAGGATGCTTGCACGGAATTGATCGCCGCCGCCAATGAAGCCGGCGGCCGGGACAATATCACTGCCATCATCATTGAACGCGGCGATCTCTAAAACCCATCATGCACGATGAGCCTGACTATTACGCGACGCTAAAGGTGCTGCCGGATGCCACCGCCGATGAGATTAAACACGCTTATCGGCAATTGGCGCGGCAGGCGCACCCGGACGTCAAGGCAGAAGCCGGCACGTCGCTGCTCTTCAGGCAAATTCAGGAAGCCTATGAAGTGCTAGGCGACCCGGCCAAGCGCGCGGCCTACGATCGGCGACAGGCTGATGCCGGGCGCTCGCCGCAGGCGGTGTTTCAGTGGCGCATGCAGCCCAGTCGCACCGCCCTGCCCGTCTTGCCGGACGAGCAAGTGTTGTACATTTTGTTTGACATCGCGGCGGGGCAAGCGTCGAACCGGTCCAGCCGCATTCCGCTGAACGTGTGCCTGGTGCTCGATCGCAGCACCTCGATGCAAGGTGCCCGGCTCGATCAAACCAAGGCCGCCGCCCAGCGGATGATTGACTCTTTAACAGGCGATGATACACTAGGGATCGTCTCCTTTAGCGATAAGGCTGAGGTCGTCTGGCCGAGCCAGTTACTGGCCGATCCCATCAAAGCCCGCGCGCGTGTCAGCGCCATTCAAGCGTCGGGCGGCACCGAGATTTTGCAAGGGCTCAACACCGGCCTGTTGGAACTGGACAAGAATCGCCAGAAGTATTCCATCAATCATTTGATTTTGTTGACCGACGGCCAGACGTATGGCGATGAAGACAAGTGTCTGGTTGTAGCAGTCGAGGCAAAACGGCGGCACATCGGCATCAGCACGATGGGCATCGGCGAGGACTGGAACGACACTCTGTTGGATGCCTTGGCCTCGCGCAGCGGCGGAGTTTCGCAGTACATCGCGTCCACCGGTGAAATTCAGCATTTTCTGCGCGAACGGCTACAGGGCCTGGGCGCAGTCTACGGCGATAATCTGCGGCTGACACTCAAGATGACGAATGGCGTGCGAATTAGAAACGCCTTCAAATTGTCACCGTACATTCAGCGCATCGAACGCGACGGCGAGACGTTGATCTTAGGATCGCTTCAGTCCGACACCCCGATCAGCGGTATGCTAGAATTAGTTGTCGGGCCGCATACAGCCGGCGATCATCGGCTGGCCCAAGCCGAGCTGAGCGGCGATGTTCCAGCGCGACAAATGGCCGACGCCGTGTTGAAGCAGGACTTAACCTTTGCTTTTGAGCCGGAAGCTAACGCCAATACCACGGCGCCACCCAGTGTGTTGAGCGCGTTAGCCAAAATCACAATTTTTCAGATGCAGGAAGGCGCGTGGCAAGCCCTTGAAAAAGGTGATGTGGCCAACGCCACACACCGCTTGGAAACGATGGCAACGCGGCTGCTGGACATGGGTGAACACCAGTTGGCACGCGCCGCATTGCTGGAAGCCGGCCGTTTGGCGCGCAGCGGTAATCTGTCGCCTGCGGGCCGCAAAGCAATCAAGTATGGGACGCGCAGCTTACTCCTAGCCCCAACGAAGGATAAATGAGCATGATCGAATGTCCATCTTGTGGTCACCAACACCGACCGGGAACACTATTCTGCAGCGAGTGCGGCGTGTACCTGCTGACAGGCGGGCCGTTGCGAACCGAGCCGCTGCCGGAGTCCGATCTACCGTCGTCGCGGGCTGATCCATGGGAGAATGGCGAAGCGCTGGCCCAGGCTGAGGCGCAGACCGAATCCACGATCGTGATTGTGCCACCCAGCGGCCGCCAACTTACGCTGCCCGCCGAGGGTGAAGCCGTATTGGGCCGGCTGGATGCCACGCGCGGCGTGTTCCCGAATATCGACCTGACGCCGGAAGGCGGTCTGGAAGGCGGCGTGTCGCGTCGGCATGCGCGCATTCACCGGCAGAAGTCGCAATACTTCATCGAGGACCTAGGCAGCGCCAACGGCACTTTCCTCAATGGG
>JAGOBP010000460.1 GCA_017999195.1 Thermoflexales bacterium | reverse complement strand
TTGATGGTTTGGTCATGTGCTCACTCTTGGTTGGAAATTCAATCGATCAGAAATTGGATTTCATTCGGCAGTTGAAACTGCACCAACAAAGACACAAAGCCGACCTGCGTCGGCTAGTCGGCGTAGGCCGACTTCGTGTGGTTGTTGCCGCGAATTCATTCGCCGGGGCAGCTGCTAATAATACACATCAATCTGCGTGATCTGTCCGTCGCGCGTCAAGGCCGCATACTCCGGCCCGAGGCTGTCACCCGGAACTTCAACGCGCTCGCCGGAAACAGTCGTTAATTCGATGCGGGCAATGCGCGCGTCCGCCGCAAAGGTATCCATGCGGCGCGAATTGTGATACGTCACGGTGCAGTGCCCTAAGAATTTGAAGGCCACTGTCCCTTCGTCCGTAAACATCCAGCCCGGCAGAACCGGCTTGAAATTCAGGTGTAGTTGATCGTCTTTCATCACGAACGGCTGCGGCCCCATCATCATCAATTGCCAGATACTCAAGAATTCGGCCGAAGAACCCGTGAGCCGCGCCACGAAGCCCGCGCCATGCAGCGATCGATCGGGGTGCGCGCTGCTGACGATAAACGATGAATTCTCCAGCGGGCTGCGGCCATACGTTTGCGGATCAAGGAAGGGCACGAGCGTGGCCTGGAAGTCCTCAAAGAATTCCGTATACAAACCGGCGCGCAAGACTTCCAACAAATACTTATATTCCATGTGCAGCCAGATCGATTCGTTCTCCAGCCAGCCGGGCGTGAAGACGCGCACCCGACCGATGTCCGGCGACTGATCGGCCAGCGAGGCGTTGACTTTGTACATCTGCAATGCCTGATCAAACAGCGGGCTGGCTTTGACCTGTTGATGCAAGCGGGCCGCGCCGCCGTTGACTTGAACTTTGAACGCGTGAACGGGACCTTCCAAAAACAACGGTAAAACATGGGCTTTGAAGGCCTTTGCCTGAATGTAGGGCCGCCCCTGTGCATCGACCTGCGGTGTGCCGTTGGTCGTGATGATCTCGTAGTCGGTGACGTCATACCTGAAGTACGTGGGTGGCAGGCCGTCGTTCAACTCGATCGCGCGTTCAAGGCCGTCCGCGATCTTCGCCGAACAGAGCAGCAGTTGATCGCCCACTTCGCTCCACGGCAACACCTGCACCCGGCCGGACAAGCCCAGGCGAATCGAAGCGCGATAGGTTTCGCGGGCCGTGGCGACGGCGTCCCAATAAATGAAATCGCGCTGCGGATCCGTCGAGAGGTAGTACGTGTGCAGTTGCGCGACCATGGCAGTGAGCAACGTGTTCAACTCGATCGGGAGTTCGATCGAATCAGTCGATTGCTCTAGCAGAAAATTAAGCAAGCGCTGGAGTTCAAACGTCTCCGGCAGTGATGAACCGAACAGGCCGGGCAGGCCGTTCAGCGCGTCGAACCAGCCCGGTTTGCCCGCTTCCATCTCGATGCCCATGCCCAGCGGATCGAGCGTGGCGAATTTGATCACGGCTAATGACACGAGTTTGGCAAATAGCGTCGTGCGATAAATCTCGCCGCGACCGTGATCAACGCGCAGCCAGTTGGGTTGATCGGGGCGCGCGGCGATCAGCGCGGCCTTCGCGTGATCGTCCAGCACCGCGCCGAATTGGCGCGGCTGACCGTGCGCAATGACGTATTTCTGCGAGCGCGGCTGTACGAAGGCGGGACTATCGAAGAAGGGCAAGGTCGCGTCGTCGAACAACAGCGCGCGTTTTCGATCGGGATAGACCGCGAGATAACTATCGATCAGATCGAGATTGTACGTCCAATGATCGATCCAGCAGCCTTCACCGAAGACGGCTTCGATGTGCTGATCGGCGCGGCCCATGACCTGGGCCAAGAAATCTTCCGGCGATACGCTCAGTTCAAGGCCATTGTCGACGATGTGTTTGAGCAACTTGCCGGGTGTAAACGGTTTGGCCAGCGCCGGTTGAAGGCGTGCGGGTTGCGTGACGAATTCGAGAAGGGCGGTCTGTTGATCGGGCGCGAGCGTGAACGTGCTGCCCTGTGTGACCAATGGATTGTAACCGTCGGCTTGAATCAGGCTCATAAAGGCGCGGATGTTGAAGTCGCCGACGCGCGGATTGAAAAGGACATCGTTGCGACGGTTCTGGTTCACGTCTCGATAGTTGCCGTTGCCTTGCGAGTAATATTCGGCGGCCAGGGCGAAGGCGTTGTAGTCGCGCTCCAGATCGCCATGTTTGCGCGAGTAGAGGTGATAGACTTTGGTATAAGCGTCCTGAGCGGAAGGGCGGACGTGCTTCGACTCCACTGCGTTCCGCTCAGCATGCGTCCGCCCTGAAGTCGAAGGACGCGCCTCCCACGTGATGGGCCAGCCGCCGCGAATGACGTTATCCAAAAAAGTCTGGCGGCAATAGGCGTCGAATAAAGGTGCGGACGTGTGCGTGTCGATCACGTCGGTGAGGTGTTGCGTGAGCGCGTTGGATTGAGCGCGCATATCGGCAAAGCAGGTGGCTGTGTTCAAACGCGCTTGAATGGCCGGGAGTTTATCGATCTGGCTGACGTGTCCGTACACGCTGTAAATGGTCAGTGATTGATCGGGCGCGAGGGTGGCGGTTGTGCCGAAGAAGGCGCACGGCGTTTTGCCGGTCGTGATTTGCGGCTCGCTCAACAACTGGGCCAGGGTGGCCGCGCTAAATCGATCGGGTGCGCTGAGGGCGGTATTTTGCCCGAAGACAAGGTTGGGATCGATCAGCACCGGGAGTTGATCGGCATTGGCAAAGGCCAGCGCAAAGTGTCCGGCCTCAAACGTTTCGACTTCGGTGCTGTCGGCCACGCTGGCGCGCAAGCGATAGAAGGGCACGCCCGTGGTGTGGTTGAAGACTTCCATCCACGCTTCGACGGTGCGGCCGATTTCTTTGAGCACCGCATTGTTGACGCCGTACGGACTGACGGCGGGCAGGCCGTCGAGGACTTCGAGTTCGATCGGGTGCGCCGAGATATTTTTGAACGTAATTTGTCGCACCAGACCGGCGTAATCGTCAGTGGGGACGGTGAAGTAAACGACGTTGGTTTGCAGGCCGATCGATGGGTTGATCTCCTGCAGTTCCAGTTCGTTCATGCCGATCATCATCTGTCGATCGGGCGCATTGGAAAACGGCGAGAAGGGTTCGTAGAGTGAAGTTGAATTGAGTTTAAGAAAAGTGCGAAAGCCCAGATAGGGCGTTTGTTGATAGGCTTTGTTGGCCGGTTGAAATTCCAGGATGGGCGTGTCTTTACTGCGCACGCCAAAACTGGCGATGGCTTGCCCACGATTCACGTAAAAGACCCATAAGGGAATGCCCAGTGCGCCCGCGATGCCGGGCAAGAAACTGGCGAACGGTCGGGCTGAGGTGTAGTCGGACAGAATGAAGCGGCCATGTTGATCGAAGCAGGAGGTACTCACGGAATTACGCTCGTTGTGCAGCAGGATGGATGCAGTGCATTATCTCACAGACAACTGGTTTTTTTCAACCGGGCCTGACGGCGCAACCTGAGATCATTACTCTGCCCCCTCGAAGAGCGGACTCTTCGAGGGGGCAGTGAACCTACATCAGGCTTAACGTCGGATGATGGGCAGATAGAACTTGAAGATGGCTGTCTGCCGGACATCATCCAGGTAGAACGCGCCGGTCTGGGCTGGCGCTGCAGCACAGGCCTTGCAGACGGGCGCTTCACTGACAATGTCGAAGCGATAGCCTTGTACGGCCGTCAGCGTCAGGCCGTCGTTGGGCGCGTTGACGGGCTGCACGGCGCTGCGTGTAAAGGTGTCGAACGGCAGGTACACGCGCTGCCAGCCCGCAACGTTGTCCACAAAGGTCGCCTCGAAACGCTCGGCGGTGTCGGGCGCTTGATATACGCGCATGTAGTCGATCTTCATCTGCTGCGGGAATACGGTGGTGCCATCAGGATAGCCGGGCCAGTTGCCGCCCACGGCCACATTCAGCAGAATGAAGAACGGATGGTTGAAGACCCAGTTCGTACCGGCCGGCCGCATCGTGTCGGTGGCGGTGAAGTAG
>JAGOBP010000459.1 GCA_017999195.1 Thermoflexales bacterium | reverse complement strand
CCATCAGCCACATCGGATACAGGCCAATCGCCAACATCAGCACCAGCAACGGAGCCAGCGCCACCAGTTCGGTGCGGTTGATGTCGGTCATTTCCGCATGATGCAGCAATTCGTGATTCACTGGACCATGCAACACCTTCTGAATCGCCTTCAACACATACGCGCCCGTCATCAGCAAACCAAAGGCCGACAGCGCTGTTTGCAAGGTAAAGACCGGCCACGCGCCGCGCACCACCTGGAATTCGGCGGGGAAACCGGCCAGACCGGGCAAGCCCAGATTCGCCATCGCGCTGAAGATCATGATGCCGCCGTAAATCGGCATGACCGTCCACAAGCCGCCCAACTTGGTCAAATCGCGCGTGTGCGCCCGATCATAGACGATGCCAACGAGGGCAAACATCGCCGCCGCCGACAAGCCGTGCGCGAACATCTGCAACACCGCGCCGTTCACGGCAATCACAGCGCTTTCCTTCACCGCCGGATCAGTGCTGCCAAACGAGGCCGCCGCTACTGCGATCCCCATCACCACAAAGCCCATGTGATTGACCGATGAATACGCGACCAAGCGTTTGAAATCGTTTTGCCCGTAAGCAGCCAGCGCCGTGAAGATGATGCCCGCCAGCGCCAACAGGGCCAAGATCGGCGCGAAGTTCGCCGCCTGGGCCGGGAAAAACGGCAGGACCAATCGGAGGAAGCCGTACGCCCCCAACTTCAACAGCACACCCGCCAGCAACATCGAACCCGCCGTCGGCGCTTCCGTGTGCGCATCGGGCAGCCATGTGTGGAACGGCCAGATCGGCACTTTGATGGCGAACGCGATTACAAACGCCCAGAAGGCGATGTCTTTGACCGTTGCCAGCGGCACACCCAGCACCAGGTTGCCGGAGAAGGTCGGCCACACGGCCGCGATTTCAGGAATGCTGTACGTGCCCAACGCCGACCAGATCAACTGGATGGACAACAACAAGCCGACCGAGCCGGCCATCGTATAGATGAAGAACTTAAACGACGCGTACTTGCGATTGGCGCTGCCCCATTGATTGATGAGGAAGTACATCGGGACCAGACCGATCTCCCAGAAGATAAAGAAGATGATCAGGTCCAGCGACATGAACACGCCCAGCATGCCGGTTTCCAGCAGGAGGAACAGCATCATGAACAACGGCACGCGGTCTTTGATGCGGAATGAAATCAAGATGCCCAGCGGGGTCAGGATACCCGTCAATAACACCATCGCGAGGCTGATGCCGTCCACGCCCAGATGGAAGTTGCTGTTGATTTGGACCAGCCACGGCACATCAAAGCCAAAGCGATAGCCCGCGGCATCCGCCGCAGCCGCCGGGTACATCACCCACAACCCGATCGTGAGTGCGGCGACGATCAGGCTGAAGATCAGCGCGCTCCACTTCGCCCCCTCGTCACCGGCGAACTTGCCGATCACAATCACCAGCAGGCTGAAGAACAGCGGCAGAAACAGGATGAGCGGGAGTATGACTTGATTCAGATCCATGGACAATTCCCTCAGTCGCGGTACGTGTCGCGTGGTCCGTGATGCATCACGCAGCGCGCACGACGCATCACGAGAAGAGTGTAATATACAATGCGATCAACAGCACCACGCTCACCAGCGCCAGCAGCAAATAATTCTGCACGCGGCCGGTTTGAATCTCGCGCAGCCAGCGGCCAAAACCCTTGACACTCTCGGCCAGTTGATCGGCGCCGCCGTTCACCACCACCGTATCGAAATTGCGGAAGGCATTCGCCAATCCGACCGTGCCGTTCGCGATCCCATGTAGCACGCCGTCGATGCCCTTCTTGTCAAACACATCGCCCATCCACACCGACAAGCGCTGCACCGGCTGAACGAACGTCGTCTTGTAAATTTCATCCACAAAGTACTTATTCTTCAGCAGGAACCACAGGCCGCCCAAACGCGCCGCCAGCGGATCGGGCTGCCCAGCGGTCAGCGGCTTGCGGCCGTACATCAACCAGCCCAGAAGCAAACCGCCCGGCGCGACGATCAACGACACAATCAGCGGGAAAGCGTTGAAAGCCAGCGGTTCAAACTTGATGACTTCTTCTACCACAGGCGCGAGGAAGTGCTCAAACGGCGAGACCGGCTCCGCATGGAACGGCCCATTGATGAGCAAGCCCAGCCCGGGGAAATCGCTCTTCACGCCGACAAAACCCGCACCGATGGCAAACACAGACAGGATGACCAGCGGCAACAACATCGTCCAGTGTGATTCATGCGCGTGTTCGGCGGCGGCGGTGCGCGGCTTGCCCAGGAACGTCAGGCTGATCTGCCGCATGGTGTAGAAAGCCGTCAAGAATGCCGACAACGCCAACACCCAGAATACGATCGGCGCATGTTTGAACGCATCCGCCAGAATCTCATCCTTCGACCAGAAACCGGCCGTGATCAACGGGAAGCCCGATAGGGCGAAGCCGCCGATCAAGAACGTCCAGAACGTCACCGGCATCTTCTTGCGCAGGCCACCCATGTTGAACATATCCTGCGGATCCATCTTCGGCTCGCGCGCGGTCGGATCATCATGGCCGTGCTCGTCATGCTCCGCATGAGCAGGTGCGTGCCCATGCGTATCGCCATGACCATGTGACGTGTCATGCAGGCCATGCTCGACACCGTGAATCACCGAGCCGCTACCCATGAACAACAACGCCTTGAAGAAAGCGTGGGTAATCAGGTGGAAAGCCGCCGCCACATACGCGCCGATGCCCAAGGCGGCGATCATGTAACCCAACTGCGAAATCGTCGAATAAGCCAGCACTTTCTTCACGTCGTTCTGCGACACCGCAATCGTCGACGCGAACAGGGCCGTAAACGCACCGATTACCGCCATCGGCACGAATTCGGGCGAATGCCCTTCATGTGCCGTACCCGCCAGCAGCGGGAACATGCGGATAACCATGTACACACCGGCGCTGACCATGGCCGCCGCGTGAATCATCGCGGAGACGGGCGTCGGGCCTTCCATCGCATCGGGCAGCCAGGTGTGCAGCGGGAACTGCGCACTCTTACCGATAGTGCCGATGAACAACAGCATGAAGATCACTTGCGCGGCCGGAATGCCGAGGAACAGCACCTGCGCCAATTCATGCGTCGTTTCCGCCGAGAAAATCTCGTGGAACGACAGCGAACCGGTCTGGCTATACAGGAAGGCAATGCCCAGCAACATGAAGACATCGGCCACGCGCGTCGTCATGAAGGCCTTGACACCTGCCTGACGCGGTGTGATCTTGTCGGCATCGGGATAGGTGCGCGCATACCAGAAACCGATCAGCAGGTACGAGCACAAGCCCATCACTTCCCAGCCGATGAAGATCATCAAAATGTTATCGGCCACCACCAGCGTCAACATCCCGGCGGCAAACAACGAGAGGAAACCGAAGAACCGGCTGTACAGCGGCTCACTGCCGTTATGCGGCGGATAACCCGGCTCGTCGTGCGCATCACGCGGCTTCTGGCCGTTGCTGTAACCCGTGCTGTAAATGAAGATCATCAATACGGCCAGCGGCACCATGAACAACATGATGGCCGTCAGCGGATCAACGCGCACACCCATCATCAATGGCTCAGTCGCCGTGGGCAGCCAGGCGAAGCTGCTCGCAATGGGATGCTCAGCCAGATGCGCACCGTCGCTGATGACGCTCCAGAACACGATCTGCGCCAACACGAACGCGCCCACAGCCGACCCGATCGCGATGGTGTGGCTCAACCGATTGCGCCCGCGCGCAAACAGGAAAATCAGAAAAAACGAAGCCAGCGGCAGCGCCGGAATCAGCCAGACTAGGGGAACTAAGGTTTCTTCAGTCATAAATCAAAGTCCCATACGTGATGAGTGATAAATGACGAGTGATGAGTGATTTTTCACTCGTTACTCGTCACTCGTCAGGGTTTCCTACCACCGCAGCAAATCAATCTTCTCCGCGTCGATCGAGCGCCGATCGCGGTACACGCTGATGATCAAGGCCAACCCGACCACCGCTTCCGCCGCCGCCACCACCAGCACAAACAGCGCAAACAC
>JAGOBP010000458.1 GCA_017999195.1 Thermoflexales bacterium | reverse complement strand
AAGCCGTGGCAGGTCTATCCCGAAGTGGGTTGGAATCCCGAGACGCAATCGGTCGATCCCAATGCGGTGAAGGCCGGCGAAGAAAAAGTGGTGCGCAACGGCAACAACGTGGAAATTTTCATGACCGTGATCCGCAGCCACTACACGCCCGATCAAATCCAACTCAAAAAGGGCGACAAGGTCACGTGGCACCTCACCAGCCTGGAGCGGACGCCGGATGCGACACACGGCTTTGCGATTCCCGGTTACAACATCAACCTGAGTCTGGAGCCGGGTGAAGCGCAGACGGTCGAATTTGTGGCGGACAAGGACGGCACCTATCCGTTCTACTGCACGGAGTTCTGCTCGGCGCTGCATCTGGAGATGATCGGGCAGATGCTGGTGGAGCCGTAAAGCGTAACTGAAGCATCCTGAGCGGAACGCAGTGGAGTCGAAGGATGCGCCGCTGCCGGGAGTGTCGCTCAACCCGCATCCTTCGACTACGCAGCGAAAAAACGCTGCTCCGCTCAGGATGCTTGACGATTTGACTGCGAGGTAATTCGCATGACCGACCAAAAGACTTCTCGCCTCGCCCGTTTCTTCGGCGATCCCGATGTGAGGGTGGTGCGACCCGATGGCACGAGCGTTTCGCTATCCACGTTTCTGCTGCCCACGGCCATCTTCATGCTGGCGGCGCTGGCGCTGATGGCCTCGATGATGCTGCCCTACTGGCAGATGAAACTCACGGCGCCGCAGTATCCCAAAGGGCTGTACACCAAAGTGTACGTGAATCATCTCGAAGGCGACGTGTCCGAGATCGACGCGCTGAATCATTATCTGGGCATGCCCAAGCTGGACGAAGGCGGGCAGTTCGAGCGTAGTGTTTCGGTGCTGGCTCTGGCGGTGATCGGGTTGCTGATGTTGGGCACGACGTTTGTGCACAATCGCTGGGCGGGCATCTTTGTCCTTCCGGCGCTGGTGTGGCCGCTGGCGTTTCTGGGTGACCTGGCGCTGATTCTCTATCAGTACGGCCACAGCATCGATCCCAAATCGGCGCTAGGCGGGGCGATTAAGCCGTTCACGCCGCCGATCTTCGGGCCGGGCGCCATCGGCCAGTTTGGCACCGTCGCCGAAGCCGGGCCGGGCTTGATGCTGGCTATCATCGCCAGCGGGCTGCTGCTGATCGGTTTGTGGTACCACCGTAAGGCGTACAAGCCCATCGTGGATGCGCGAAAGAAGACGAAGGGATCAGTAGATTAGGAATTGGTAATTTGGGATCGGGCAAGAGGCACATGATGCGACGCATAGGGATAATGCTGGTTGTGATTTTGATGTTGGCCATGGCGGGAACAGCCCTGGCGGGTCAATCCTCACTCCAATATCTAACTTCCAGCCTCCAAACTCAATCCGACTTCGATCTTCAAGCGGCCATCCTGGCTGCGCAGAATGGCGATGTAATCGAAGTGCCCGGCGGCACCTACCCCGGCCCGATCGTGATCGATAAATCCATCAAGCTGATCGGGGAAGATCAACCGATCGTGACTGGCGATCGAACGGGCACGGTCATCACCATCAACGCGCCCGATGTGACCTTCGAGGGCTTTGTGGTGCAGGGCAGCGGCCGCGAACCCGATCAGAATCATTCGGCTATCTTTGTGAACAACGCAGCGCGGGTTGTGATCCGCCACAACGAAGTGCGCGAATCGTTGTTCGGCATCTATCTGGCGAACTCACCGGACAGTGTGGTCGATCACAATGTCATTCACGGCGACACCCAGCTGGAGTTGGGGCGGCGCGGCGACGGTCTGCGCCTCTGGGAAAGCCACAACACCACGCTGTCCCATAACCAGGTCTTGAGCGCGCGGGATGTGGTGCTGTGGTATTCGAAGGGGTTGAAGATTCACGACAACGTGATCCGCAACGGGCGCTATGGTATTCACTTCATGTATTCTGCCAGCGCCGACGTGGAACGTAACCTGATCACCGACAACTCCATCGGTGTGTTCTTGATGTACTCGGATGATGTGAATATTCGGCGCAACATCTTTCAACACAACCGCGGCCCCAGCGGCTACGGTCTGGGTTTCAAAGATAATGACGGTGTGATCGTCGCAGACAATCTGATTCTCGACAATCGCGTGGGCATCTTCCTGGATAATTCGCCGTTCACACCCGGCAGCGTGGGGCTGTTCCAGCACAACGAAGTGAGTTTCAACGACATCGGCGTGTCGTTCCTGCCGTCCACGCGCGGCAATGTGTTTGTCGAAAACACGTTCCGTGAAAACCAGGAACAGGTCGCGATTCAAGGTGGCGGCGTGCTGCGCCCCAATGACTGGTCGCAAGACGGACGCGGCAATTTCTGGAGCGATTACGCCGAACGCGGTTTTGATGCTAATAGCGACGGCGTGGGTGATGTAGCGTATGAGTCCGATCGGTTGTTTGAGAATCTGGCGGACGCCAATAGTTCATTACGTTTCTTCATCTACAGTCCGGCCGTGCAAGCCCTGGAGTTCGCCGCACAGACGTTTCCGCTGGCGAAGCCGGTGCCCAAATTGAAAGACGAGTACCCTCTCATGGAATCACCCATCGATCCGGCCGCGTTGCTGCCGCAAACAGAAACCGACTCTTCCAGCGTGCCGATGTGGCTGGCCTCGCTCTCCTTGACGACGATCGCTCTAGCGGCGATTGGCGTGGGGACCCAGCGTGTGCGCGCGTTAGCGCCGCACCTTCAGGCCGTAGCTCACACCCGATCGGCTGCGGCGGCGATCTCAGTTCAACATGTCACCAAGCGCTTTGGGTCGCACGTCATTCTGAAAGACCTGTCGTTTGAGATTCCGGCCGGCGAGTCGCTGGCACTGTGGGGACCCAACGGTGCGGGCAAGACCACGTTGATTAAGTCGATTCTGGGTGTACACAACTTCGACGGATCAATCACGCTGGCCGGGCAGGATGTCCGTCGCCAGGGACGCGCCGTGCGCCAGTCGATCGGCTACGTGCCGCAGGAGTTGGCTTTTGTCGATCTGTCGGCACGCGCGGCGTTGACGTTTTACGCACGCTTGAAGAGAGTGGACGCGCAACGCGTGGAAGATTTGTTGCAACAAGTAGGGCTGAGCGAACATGCCGACAAATTGCTGGGGGCTTTATCGGGCGGTATGAAGCAGCGGCTGGCGCTGGCCGCCGCGCTGCTCGCTGATCCGCCCGTGTTGATCCTCGACGAACCCACGGCCAATTTGGATGCGGCAGCCCGCGCCGATTTCATTCAGCTGGTCTCGGAACTGCGCACCACCGGCAAGACGATCGTGTTTTCGTCGCATCGCTTGGACGAGGTCGAAGCGTTGGCCGATCGGGTGTTGGTGCTCAAGGATGGCTCAGCGCAAGGTGTCTTTACGATCAACGAATTGCTTCAGCATCTCGGCGAACCGATCACCCTGCGCGTGCAAGTCGAGGCCGTGCAGCTGAATGAAGCGCTGGAGAAGTTGAAGCAGGCCGGTTTGTCGGCGCAGATTGAATAGCGTATCCGTCATTGCGAGCGCTTCTCAGCGAAGCAATCTCAGGCACGACACAAGGGGATTGCTTCGTCGCACACAACGCTCCTCGCAATGACGGCCACCACTCATCAGGATTTACCAACATGCAACTCCATTCCATCTGGATCATCGCTCAAAAAGAACTGCGCGATTCATTGCGCAATCGCTGGCTGTGGTTGTACACCGTCGCTTTCGCGGGGCTGGCTCTAGCCTTATCGTCAGTGGGTATGGCGGGCGCGGGCTACGGCGGCTTTGCGGGCTTTGGCCGCACGGCGGCTAGTCTGATCAACGCCGTCTTGTTGTTCGTGCCGCTGATTGGCCTATCGGTGGGCGCGGGCACCGTCGCGCATGAACGCGAGCGCGGCACGTTGACGTATTTGCTGGCGCAGCCGGTGACGCGCGCCGAGGTGATCATCGGCAAATATGTGGGTGCAGCGTTGGCGATGGGCGTGGCGTTGGGGTTGGGGTTTGGAATGGCGGGCATGGCACTGGCGACACGCGGCACCGCTAATCCCGAAGTGTATCTGCGGCTCGTCGGCCTGTCA
>JAGOBP010000457.1 GCA_017999195.1 Thermoflexales bacterium | reverse complement strand
CGTTTGACTGATGACGGGCGGCGCAGTATGCTCTAACTCGGGAGTCGTCATGGTGTCCTCTTTCGGTTGTGGTGACCAAAAGGATACCCGGCTCCCACCTTTTTACACAAGACGCGTTATACCACCCCCGTTTGCGTTCCGCCCAAAGACCGATTGACACCCGCCTCGATCAAGCCTACAATGCCGACATAGGAACTGCTGATACTCATGGACGATCATTTACCAGCTGAACCCGATCATCAAGCGTTGGGCAACCACCCGATGGTTCGATCACGCCTCGAAGGTTAGCGCTGGCTAACCGCGCGCCTCTCTGCGCCTTCGCGTCGATCGATTGATGCGGGGGCGTTGTTCATTGGGAGGCCGGTATGCGCACTCCTCACTTCTGCTTCAATCTGGACTTGACGCGCGTTGCGCCTGCAATGTGGGCCGCCCATCGCGCGCGCCGTGCACGCGATCACGTGCCGTTACCCCATCAACCTGACCGCAGGGCTGTTGTCGCAGTTGTCCCTCATTCACCATTTGCGGAGGTTGATCATGATCACCGTTGTGAAGAATACCGAGTTGGGCCTGGAGACGTTGGGCGCGTTGACCGTGGGCAGCTGGATCAACGTCATCGATCCGACGCCGGAGGAAGTGGCGCAGTTGCAGCAGGACTTGGGTGTGCCCGCCGACTTTGTCACGTATCCGTTGGACGTGGACGAGCGCGCCCGCACTGAAAAAGAAAACGGCGCGCTGCTCATCATCTTGCGCGTGCCGCACTATCAGGGCGCAGGTGCGGATGTGCCCTACAGCACCATTCCGCTAGGCATCATCCTGACGGACAAGTACATCGTGACGATTTGCAAAGTGTACAGCACCGTGCTGCGCGAACTATCCGGCGGGCGGGTGCGCGCGTTGTCGACGGGCAAGCGCAATCGGTTTGTGCTGCATCTGTTGTTGCTGATGGCCAATCAATATCTCACGTACTTGCGCGAGATCAATCGCACCACCGATCAATTGGAAGATCAATTGCAGCAATCGTCGCGCAATCGTGAAGTGCTGGAGATGTTGAAGCATCAGAAGAGCCTGGTGTACTTCACCACCGGCCTGAAGGCAAACGAACTGGTGTTGCAGCGTTTGCAGCGCAGCCGCCTGTTTGAGATGTACCCCGACGACGAGGATTTGCTGGAAGACGCGCTGACCGAGACGCAGCAGGCGATTGAAATGACCAATGTCTCCAGCAACATCCTGTCGGGCATGATGGATGCGTTTGCGTCGATCATCTCCAACAACTTGAACGGCGTCATGAAGTTCCTGGCGTCGATCACGATCGTGCTGAGTATCCCGTCGATTGTGGCGGGCTTCTATGGCACAAACGTCACGCTGCCGTTGCAAGATCACGCGCTGGCCTTTCCGCTGATGTTGGGCGTGGCCGTGGCGTTGATGGCGCTGGTGAGTTGGGTGTTCTGGAAGAAGGACTGGTTTTAGGTGACGAGGTTGGCCTGTCGCAGCCGGTGAATCTCGGCCAGCAGCCGGTCGCGTCGCAGCGAAGTCTTGTTGATCACGCATTGCGCCGATTGGGCCAGTTCGGCTTGTTCGGCCGAGCTCAAGGTCTTGGCGGTCAGCACAATGACCGGCAGATTGCGCGTGCCGGGAGCGCGACGCAGCGAGGCCAGCAGATCAAAGCCGTTCATATCCGGCATCAGCAGGTCCAGGATGACAAGGTCGGGCGATTGCCGCAGCAATTGATCGGTGGCATACGCGCCGTTGATGGCGGTAACGACTTCGTAAGCGGGCGGCGGCAAAATCGCGACGAGCAATTCCAGCAACATCGGATCATCATCCACCAGCAGGATTCGCAGCGGTCGCTCGGGCGGACGATTCTTCAGCCGATCGATCGCTGCGATCAGCTGGTGCTTCAGAATGGGCTTGGCCAGATGTTCGACGCTGCCGGGGGCGGCGGCGACCTGCGCCAACTCTTGCCCGGAAATGACCAAGATGCCGGCATGGCGCAAGGCGGGATCGCCCTTGATCTCTTGCAGCAGCGTCCACCCGCTGACATCGGGCAGTTGCATGTCCAACGTAATCAGGTCGGGCACTTGCTCTTGCAGCGCGACCCGCGCGTCCCGGCCGGAAAAGCATTGGCGGGTCTGGTAACCGGCCTGGCGCAGATGCAGCGCCAGGAGTTCGCTGAAATCGGGATCATCCTCTATGATCAAGGCCGAGGTCGGCGTGATGCGCTCGGCCGGCGAGATGGCGGGTTGATCGGGTTGGGTGGGCAGCGTAAAGTAGAACGTCGCGCCGAGACCCGGTTGGCCCGCACTCTCCACCCAAATTCGCCCCCCGTGCAGTTCGATGAGGCGTTGGGCGATGGCCAGCCCCAGGCCGGTGCCCTCTTCACGATCGGCGGCGTCTTGCGCCTGCCGGAACTCTTCAAAGATGGTGGCCTGCGCGGCGGGCGGAATGCCGCGCCCCGTATCGCTGACGCTGAACAGCAGCAGATTAGATTCGATGCGGGTGACGCGCAGCGTGACTTGCCCGCCGTCTGGCGTAAATTTGCTGGAATTGCCCAGCAAGTTGATCAGCACTTGTTTGATGCGCAGCGGATCCACTTCGATCAGCGGCAAGTTGGGCATTAGCTGCAAATTGAACTGTTGTTGCTTGCGGGCTGTCAGCGGTGCGATGATGGCTTGCACTTCGGCCACCAGGCTGGTGACGGTCAGGCGCTGTCGCTCTAATTTCATGCGGCCGGCCTGAATCTTGGACAGGTCCAGGATGTCGTTGATCAGTTCCAATAAGTGGCGGCCGCTGGTGCTGATGTTGTTCAGATAGTCGATCTGCTCCGGCGTGGTTGGCCCGGCCAGCCCGTCACTAATCAACTCGCTGAAGCCGATGATGGCGTTGAGCGGCGTGCGCAGTTCGTGGCTCATGTTCGCCAGGAACTGGCTCTTCAAGCGGTCCAGTTCCTTCAACCGACCGTTGGCCGCGCGCACTTCTTCCAGCAAGCGGATATTTTCAACAATGATGGTGAGGTTGTGACTGAGCGTGGTCAACAACTGCAAATCGCGCTCGGTGAAGGCGTCTAACTGGCGGCTTTCGACGTTGAGCACACCCACCACGCGCGTACCGGTGCGCAGCGGCACACACAACTCCGATCGGATATGCGCGGCGAACCGGACATAGCGGAAGTCTGTGGCCACGTCTGGCACCAGCGCGGGCTGGCCGGTCTGCGCCACCCAGCCCGTGACGCCTTGCCCGACCTTGACTTGAATGGCTTCCAGTTCCGTGTCGGTATAGCCCAGACCGGCGCGAATGAGCATATCGTCGGTGTCCGGCTTGATCAACATTACGGCCACGCTTACATCGCCCAGCGCATCGTGAACGGCCTGGGCCACTTTGTGCAACGCTTCGTCCAGCGAGGTGCTATCGGCGGTGGCGATGGCCGCCGAGTGTAAGATCGCCAATTCGCCCAGCTGCCGGCGCGTTTCGTGATACAGCCGCGCATTTTCCAGGGCTACACCCACTTGTCCGGCAATGGTCTCGATGAGATCAATTTCATCCGGCAGCCAGCGGCGCGGGCGTAGGCATTCGTGAAAGATCAGCGCGCCCAGCACAATATTCCGCACCATGATGGGTGTGGCCAGAATCGCGCGAATGCCCATTTGATGCAGCGGCGGCGACGTGCGCTGGGTGTCGTCCAGGGCTAGGGTCTGCCGCGCCAACACGCGCTCGCGCGTGCCCACCAGCAGCGCCGAACTGTTTTTGCCCACCGGCTCGATGCCGGGTTGATCAAATTCAAAAGCGACGGGCATGTAGTTGGCATCGGCGCCCAGCCGGATGAGGCAGCGTGACGCGTTGAGGATGCGGCCCAACTCTTCGACGGTGGTCTTGATGATTTCATCAATGTCCATCGAACTGCGAATGCGATTGGTGATCTGGTTGATCAAACGTTCGCGTTCGGCCTGGCGGCGCGAGTCGCTGATGAGCTGTGCGTTTTCGATGGCGATGGCGGCCTGATTGGCAAAAGCCTTTAGCCGTTCGCCATGCGTGGCGTTAAAGAAACCGGGTGTGGCAC
>JAGOBP010000456.1 GCA_017999195.1 Thermoflexales bacterium | reverse complement strand
GTTGGGTTCGGTCATCATGGGGTTCTCGCCCATGATGTACAGCGCGCGCACGCCGCCGGGTTTGGCGTTCGCCAGAATCTCTGTCGTGGTCAGACCGCGCTTGCGGCTCAGTCCGCCCGGCTCGATGTGCCACGCCGCTTCCCATTTCAGCGCATTTTCCTCGACATCCACGGGCATGTAGCCGGGATAATGAAACGGCATCGCGCCCATGTCGGACGCGCCCTGCACGTTGTTCTGTCCGCGCAAGGGATTCAGGCCCGTGCCCAGTCGCCCGATGTGCCCCGTCAACAACGCCAGATGAATCAAGCCGAGCGCGCTGGCTGTGCCGGTTGAAAGTTGCGAGATGCCCATGCCCCAATAGATCGCGCCGTTCTTCGCCTGGGCATACAAACGCGCCGCTTCGATGATGAGATTGCGATCGACGCCGGAAATCGATTCTGCATATTCGGGCGTGAATTTCTCCAAAGAGGCCACGAATTCGTCAAAGCCAACCGTGCGCGCTTCTACAAATTCCCGATTGATCAACCCTTCCTTCACGATCACGTGCGCCATCGCGCTGAAGACCACCACGTTGGTGCCCGGTTGCAGCGGCAAATACAACGTCGCCAGATCACACAACTCGATGCGGCGCGGATCGATCACGATTAACTTCGCGCCGTGCTTTTGTATCGCTTCCTTCATGTGCAGCGCAATGATAGGATGATTCTCCGTCGTGTTGGAGCCGGTCACGATGAAGACATCGTTGTATTTCACTTCGGCGGCGGTGTTGCTCATCGCGGTGGTGCCCAGCGATTTGAGCAGCGCCACGACCGAGGCGGCATGGCATAAGCGCGTGCAATGATCGACATTGTTCGTGCGGAACAAGGCACGATACATCTTCTGCAAGAGATAGTTGTCTTCGTTGGTGGCCTTGGCGCAGCAATACACGGCCATTGCGTCGGAGCCGTCGCGCCGATAAATGTCCACCAGCCGATCGGCCACCAGATCAAGCGCCTCGTCCCAACTCGCCTCACGCCACTCGGATCGATCAAACGCTTGCGTGCGCGACCCTGGTTTTTGAGGCGTTTTGCGAATCAAGGGCGTGGTCACGCGCTTGGGGCTGTAGATGAAGTCGTAGCCAAAGCGCCCCTTCACGCACAAGTTGCCGTGATTGACGGGGCTGTCAAACGGCGAAGTGACTTTGTAGATAAAGTCGTTCTTGCTGTGCAGTTCCAGCGTGCAGCCCACGCCGCAATACGGGCAGGTGGTTGAAGTGATTCGATCGGCTTGCATGATTTCCCCCGCTTATTGTACCGGCCCGGCAAAATCCTGCGTGTAGTAATACACGCCCGGCCCCACTTTGAACACGCCAATTCCGATCAGCGTGTTGACGGAATTTAACAGGTTCTGGCGGTGCGGCGGATCTTCCGACCAGTACGTCCAGACATCATCGATGGAGGCCAGCCCGCCGTAGATATTCTCGGTTGGCCGCCCCGTATAGCCCATGTTCAGGATGCGCTTGGAGGCCGACAGCCCTTCACCGTCGATGTGCGTGACGCCGTTCTGCGCCATGTATTGACTGTGTTCCAGAGCCAGCACATTCAAGCCCGCATCCAGCGTCAGCGGCGGCAGGCCGTTCTGCTGGCGTAATTCATTGGTGCGGCGCAGCAGTTCGACGGTCATGTCGTGTTCAGTGGTGGGCGGCTGGGCCGGTTTCACCGACGGCACTTCGGTCGAGACGAAGACCGCAGCCACCCAGCCCAACACGCCGTCAGCGGTCTTGACGTTGAGCCACTTCAAGTCTTGAGCATCGGGGCCAAAGCCCAGCCCGTTGGTCTGCAAGCGTTGACCGTTGGCCAAATGCGTGATGACGTTCGATGAAGCCGAATGATCCGCGCGTAAGTTCAACCCCGCCGTGGATGCGACGTACACATAACCCGGCTCGGCCATGGGCGTGACGACGGGCGTACCCGATGGCGCAGGTTGTGGTGTGGGCGTAGGCGTCGGCACCACCACCGATAGCAGTTGCGCGGCTACCCAGCCCGATCGGCCATCTGCCGTGCGGACGTTCTGCCACGTAATGCCCGCCGCGTCGGGCCCAGTGGGCGCATCGAGCGCGAGGAGGGGCGTGCCCTGCGACAGCACTTGCAGCACCGTGCCGCTGGTGCTGGGCGCATCGCGCAAATTGACGCCGTCACCGTTGACGACGACATCGCGCGGGGCCGCTGTCGCGGGCGCAGCCGCTTTCGTCGGCGTCGATGTCACCATCGGCGTCGATGTCACCATCGGCGTTGAAGTCGCTGTGGCGGGCAGCGACGTGGCGGTAACCACGGATGTCGCCGTCGCTATCGGCGTAGCTGTGGGCGCGTGCGTCGGCACGGGTGTTGCCGTGGCGGTGGGCGGCGCGGCCGTCGGTGGCCGGGCCGTTGAGGTCGCCACCTGAACAATCGGGCGCGGGGTGGCCGTTGGCTTTGCCCCTTGTGCGGTGGGCGTGGGCGATTGGCAGGCGGCCAACATCAACAGGCCAATCGGAATCAGACACCACGATTTATTCATGCTTCACCTTAAATTCACGGCTTTCTCATAAAAACTTTGCTGGACGATACCGCGGTCCAACGATAAGCTGCTCGGCCTAACTCCTGGCCGAGGTAACGCCCGATGCCCGAATTGATACCAGACCCCGCCCAAGTCAAAACCTTTATGGACCGGTTGCAAACGATCTCAGACCCACGCGACGACCGGGGTAAACGACATGCGTTGCCGTTCGTTCTCGCGGCGGTGACCCTCGCCATTTTGGCCGGCCGCTCGTCGGCTTCTGGGATTTACCGCTACATCCGCAACAAGATCGATTGGTTGCGCGACATCACGCACCAAGCTGACGCCAATCCCATCTCGCGGGCCCAATTGCCCCGCATCTTGGCGGCGATAGATTGGTTCGAGTTAAACGCCGCGGTGGACAACCAGTTCGGTGTCCGGTTGGAAAAGAACGCGCAGAACGAATGGACGGCCATTGATGGCAAGACCCTGCGCGGGACAGACCACCACCTCGAACGGACGCTCTTGGCGGTGACCCACACCACCCGGACCCTGCAAGCCCAGCGCCCTATGACCGGCCCGAAGGACAGCGAAATCACGGCCGCCCGCGACCTGCTGCGCGAAACCGGCTTGGCCGAAGGCCGGGTGACGCTGGATGCTTTGCACTTCACGCCCAAGACCACTGCTCAGATTGACCAAGCCGGGGGTCGCTATATGATTCAGGTCAAAGATAATCAGCCAGTGCTGAAAGCGCAACTGATGGCCTGGGCCACGCAAGTTAAACCCGTCGGTCACCTGCGGCCCCCGGCTGAAAAGGCCCATGGTCGTATCGAAACGCGCCACGGCACGTTTATCGCGTTGGATGGACTCCAAGTTGACCCGCGCTGGGCCGCGAGTGGCCTTCGGACCTTGCTCGTGATACAGCGCCAGACTGTAGAGACCGCTTCGCAACTGCACTCCACTGAAACGTCGTATTATGTGTCCAACCTCGCCGTGTCACCCGACCAGCCGACGGTTCAAGCCGACCTCTTTCAATCCGTGCGCGGACATTGGCGCGTCGAAGCCGATAATTACATCCGCGACGTCACCTTCTGCGAAGATGACGTGAAGACCCAAAATGGTAACCAAGGCCATGTTCTGGCGAGTTTGCGCACGCTGGCGATGGGACTCATACGCAGAGCCAACTTACCAAATTTTCGCGCGGCGCTGGATGATTTTGCCGACAACCCGCAGCTCTTCAAAGACTTCTTGCAGCAAGTCAATTTTTTATGAGAAAGCCGTGACCTTAAATTGAGATCAGCACGATCGCGGCCAGCGCCGCCACGACGCCGATCAATTGCTGGCGCGACAAACGCTCTTTCAAGATGACCCACGCCAGCCACACGGTTGTCGCCGGATACAGCGACGAAATCACGGCGGCTACATCCAGCCGGCCCGTCTGTCCGGCCAGCGCAAAAAAGGCATTGCCGCCCACTTCCATCACACCGACCAACACCACCAGGCGCCAATGCGAGCGATCGGTCAGGCGCGGCTGATGGGACAGCGT